>NZ_LUNH01000015.1:0-115030 GCF_001628525.1 Aeromicrobium sp. REDSEA-S38_B2
ATCGATCGACGACGGCCTCCCGCTCCGCGGCCGCGACCTGGTCGGCCTCGGCGTCGACGCCGATGCTCGCGCCCGGCGGGACGACGACGTTCTTGTCCAGGATGGTGTTGCGCACGACCGCTCCGGCGCCGACCGTGACGCCGTTGAGGAGCACCGACCCGGTGACGTCCGCACCGTCCTCGACGCGCACGTCCGGGGAGAGCACCGACCGGGTCACCGACCCGCCGGAGACCACGACGCCGGGCGAGAGCAGCGCCTCGTCGGTGGCCGCGCGCAGGTCGAGGCTGACCTCGACGTGCCCCGCGATCACGTTGACCGCGCCCGGGCGGGCCTCGATCCGGCCCGTCGTGGCGATGCAGCCCGACGGGCGGACCATGCGCTCGATCGCCGTGATGCACTCCGCGGCGCCGACCATGGCGTCCTTGCGGCGGTCGTAGGGCGTCCCGCCGGCGTGGCGGGCCTCGCCCTCCACCTCCAGGACGAAGCGCCGCGCGCCGGCGATGGTGGTCACGTACCCGAGCGAGGCGTCGGCCTCCTCGAGGTAGGGGCCCTGCTCGATGTGCGCCTCGAGGTAGCCCACGAGCTCATCCGGACGCCGCGCGGCGGTGCCGACGGCGCGCGGGTCGAGCCCGAACTCCTCGAACGCGGTCCGCAGCGTCATGCCGCCCGCGTCGCAGAGGTCCCACCACGCGGGGTCCCACGTGCCGGCGGCCGCGCAGCTGCCCAGCAGCGCCTTGCCGAACCGCGTGCCCTCCTCGTCGCTGAACCCGACCACCTCCAGGGCGAACGGCAGGTCGTCCACCCGGTCACCGAGCCGCTCGGCGACGGCGATGCCCATGAGCACGCCCAGCATGCCGTCGTAGGAGCCGGCGTCGGGGACGGTGTCGAGGTGGGAGCCCAGCAGCAGGGCGGGCAGCCCCGGCTCGCGGCCCTCGCGTCGGCCGTACTGGTTGCCGGCCGCGTCCTGGCGCGGAGCGAGGCCGGCGCGCGTCATCCACCGGGCCACGACCCGGTTGACCGCCGCGTGCTCCGGCGACAGGTAGACGCGTTCCAGGTGCTCGGGGTGGGAGGAGTAGAGGTCCAGCTCGGCGCAGCGGGCCAGCACCTCGGCCGCCGAGCCGACCGCGGCGCCGCTCGTGGGCAGGTCCGTCGGGGCGCTCACGCGTAGACCTCCTGCGCAGCGCCGACGCCACCGCCGGCTGTCACGGCGACACCACCGGACCGCAGCACCTGCTCCAGCGCGGCCAACGTGACGAGCACGGCGTCCTTGCGGGCGTTGTAGCCCATCGTGCCGATCCTCCAGACCTTGCCGTGCAGAGGTCCGAAGGAGGTGCCGATCTCGATGCCGAAGTCCTCGAGCATCACCGCCCGCGCGGCGTCGCCGTCGACGCCGTCGGGGATGTGCACCGCGACGACGTTGCTCATCTTGTGGTCGACGTCGCCGAAGACCTCCAGCCCGAGCCCACGCACCCCGGCGAGCATCGCGGCACCGTGCAGACGGTGCCGCTCGACGGCGGCGTCGATCCCCTCCTCCACGAGCAGCCGCGCGCACTCGCGCGCGCCGTAGAGCATCGTCGTCGCCTCGGTGTGGTGGTTGAGCCGGCGCGGACCCCAGTAGTCCATGATCATCGCGAGGTCGAGGTAGTTCGAGGCGATGCGCACGCCCCGCGCGACGTCGCGCTCCTCGGCGATGCCCGCCTCGACGTGCCGCCGACCGTCGATGACGTCGACGGCACGCGGCGAGATCGTGATCGGCGACGAGCCGGACGGACCACCCAGGCACTTCTGCAGGCCGGCGGTCGCGACGTCGATCCCCCACGCGTCGGTCTCGAACGGGTTGCCGCCGAGGGAGGCGGTGGCGTCGCAGTACAGCAGCACGTCGTGCCGTCGGCAGATCTCGCCGAGGTCGGCCAGGGGCTGGCACATGGTCGTGGAGGTGTCGCCCTGCACGACCGCGAGCACCTTCGGCCGGACCTCGACGATCGCCGCCTCGACCTGCTCGGGCGCGAACACGGTGCCCCAGTCGGTCTCGATCGTGTGCACCTCGGCCCCGCACCGCTCGCCGATCTCGGCGAGCAGGTGGCCGAACCGTCCGAAGACCGGCACGAGCACCCGGTCGCCGGGCTCCAGGAGCGAGACGAGGGCCGCCTCGATGCCGGCGCGCGACGTGCCGTCGACGAGGAAGGTCTGCTCGTTCGCCGTCGCGAACACCTCGCGGTACAGACCCATGACCTCCACCATGTAGCCGGTCATGGCCGGGTCGTACTGGCCGACGAGCTGGGCCGACATCGCGCGCAGCACGCGCGGGTCGGCGTTGATCGGACCGGGTCCCATCAGCAGGCGGGGCGGGGGGTTCACGGGAGCGGTGTCCATGGGTCCTTCCATCGGTGGTGCAACAAGGTGCGGGGTCACGACGACGGCCTGTCCAGCTGCCGGCCGTGGCGGTGGTCGACGTGGTCGACGTCGACCAGCTCACCTCGCACGACGGTGCTGACCACGCGGCCTGCGAGGCGCAGCCCGTCGTAGGCGGAGATCGGGTTCCTGTGGGCCAGCCGTGCCGCCTCGACGTGCAGCTCGACGGCGGGGTCGTACACCGCGAGGTCGGCGTCGGCGCCGACGGCGATGCGTCCCTTGTGCGACAGTCCGACGAGGTCGGCGGTGCTCGTCGACATCCAGCGGCTCAGTCGCTCGAGCGGGATGCCGCGCAGCCGCGCCTCGTGCGCCAGGACGGCGAACCCGACCTGCAGGCCCGACACGCCGCCCCACGCCTGCTGTAGGTCGCCGTCGCCCTTCAGCTTCTCCTCGACGGTCGACGGCGAGTGGTCGCTGACGATGCAGTCGACCAGCCCCTCCTGGAGGGCCTGCCAGAGCGCCTCGCGGTTGCCGGCGTCGCGGATCGGGGGGCAGCACTTGAACTCCGGCGCCGCGTCGGGGATCGTCTCGGCGCTGAAGGTGAGGTAGTGCGGGCAGGTCTCGACGGTCAGCGGGAGACCCTCGGCCCGCGCGTCGGCGATCAGGTCGATCGCCCGCGCGCTGCTCAGGTGCAGCACGTGCACCCGCGCCCCGGTCTCCCGGGCGCCGTCGACGACCTGGCGGATGGCCGACACCTCCGACGCGTCGGGCCGCGAGAGCACGAAGTCGCGGTACGCGCGGCTGCCGGGCGCCGGCGTGCTGTCGAGGATCGCGGCGTCCTCGGCGTGCACGATCATGAGCGCGTCGAGCCGGGCGACCTCCGCGAGCGCGGCGTCGAACTCGGCGCGGTCCAGCGGCGGGAACTCCTCGACGCCCGACGGGCTGAGGAAGCACTTGAAGCCGAACACGCCGGCGTCCCACAGCGGTTCGAGGTCGGCGACGTTGCCCGGCACCGCGCCGCCCCAGAAGCCGACGTCGACCGCGAGCTGGCCCTGGGCCGCCGCGCGCTTGGCGGCCAGGCCCTCGAGCGTCGTGGTCGGGGGCACGGAGTTGAGCGGCATGTCGACGAGCGTGGTCACGCCACCAAGGACGGCGGCCCGGGTGGCCGAGCTGAAGCCCTCCCACTCCGTGCGGCCCGGCTCGTTGACGTGCACGTGCGTGTCGACGACGCCAGGCACCACGTAGGCGGTGTCGGGGACGCGGTGGACCTCGCCGGCCGGGACGTCGTCGAGGGGTCCGACGGCCGTGACCCGTCCGTCGTCGAGCGTCAGGGTCGCGGGACGGAACTGCCCGTCGACGAGCACCTGCTGGGCCTGGATCGCGTCGAGTCGCATCGGCGTGGTCAGCCCCTCGCCGCGGTCGCTCGTGCGGTCATCGTCGTGCTCGCTCTCGTGTGTCGGTGCGCTCAGCAGAAGCCAGGCACGGTGGCCCACGCCTGCGGAGCCTGCTGTGCGCCCTCGCGCTGGACGGTGGCCTGGATCAGCCCGTAGGGGCGGTCGGCGGCGAAGAAGACCTCGTTCGGGTTGTCGAGCCCGAACGGCTCGAGGTCGACGAGGAAGTGGTGCTTGTTGGGGCACGACAGCCTGATCTCGGCGACGTCGTCGAACTGCTCGAGGACGGCGCGGCCCATCGCGAAGATCGTCTGCTGCAGGGCGAGGGAGTGCACGCTCGCGAACGTCTCGAGCAGCACGGCCTTGATCGCCTCGTAGCGCGCGTTCCAGTCGACGTCGGTGCTCGTGTAGCGCCACCACGCGGTGACCGACGTGGCGAGGATGCGGTCGGTGGTCTCGCGCAGCGTCGTGTACCGGTCGCGGGGGAACCCGTGGAACTCCGAGCCGGTCGACTTGAGCACCGTCGCGTCCTTGAACCCGGCCAGCACCCACGTCTGGTCGCCGTCCTTCTGCACGACGGTGGTGCGGACCTCCCGGCCGGTGCGGACGAAGGAGTGGTCGTGCAGCCGGCCGTCGACCGCGATTCGCTCCCACGCGTAGAGCTCGGCCTCCCAGCGTCCGCCGCAGACCCAGTCGAAGCTGGTGACGAAGTGCTCGCCGAGGGTGAGCAGGAACTGCTCGGGCGAGCCGATGCCGTGCTGCTGCGCGAACGCGTAGACCGTGTTCTTCTGCGTGTCGGTGGCCACGACCTGGCTGTTGTCGCCCTCGACGTGGCACGCCACGAAGTCGCCGCGCAGCTGCGAGGTGACGTTGAGGTCCTCGATCTCGTGCCGATCGGTGTCGCGGGTGATCCGCACCAGCCGGTTCTCGGCCTTCCCGTACTGGTTCGGTCCCAGCACGATGTCGCCCGTCGCCATGGTCAGCTCCCTCGATAGGTGGTGTAGGCGAACGGGCTCAGCAGCAGCGCCACGTGGTGGTGCTCCTGGCCCGTCCCGGCCTCGAACGCGACGCGCACGACGGGGTAGAAGGTGCTGCGGTCCTGGTCGGCGAACCAGGGGCCGGTCGCGAAGACGAGCTCGTGGACCCCGAGGTCGACGGGGTCGTCGAACCGGATCCGGCCGTCGGCGTCGGTGGTCGCGGTGACCGAGTCGTCGAGCGAGACGACCAGGCCGGCCGCCGGACGACCGAGCGCGGCGTCGAGCACGTGGGTGGAGAGGGTGGTCATGCGAACGTGTCCTCCAGCCGCAGCAGGGCGATCTCGCGGAGCTGGCCTGCGGTGACCGCCAGCTCCGTCTCGGGGTCGTGCGTGAGCCGCTGCTCGAGCAGGGCGAGGATCTCCTCGGCGCTGCGACCGGCCGCGCGCACGAGGAAGATCCGGTCGAACCGCTCCTCGTAGGCCGCGTTGCCCGCCGCGAGCCGTGCCGCGGTGTCGACGCTGGCGTCGACGCCGGACTGCTCGCGGCCGGAGAGCTCGGCGCTGCGACCCGTACCGACGTGCCGCTCCCCGATGCGCGGGTGGTCGGCGAGCGCGGCCTCGACCTGCGCACCCGTCCAGCCCGCGGCCAGCGCGTCGGCCCGTGCCACGAGCGCCTCGACGCTCCCGTAGGGGCGACCCGCGACGAGGGCGTCGACCCACGCGTCGACGTTGGCGCACACGCGCAGCACGGCAGCGGCCTTCTCGGCGTCGGCCGTGTCGAACGTCGTGATGTCCACGTGGTCCCTCCCTCGTCCCGAGGAACGCTAGGACCATCGTGTTACGGCGCGTGCAACCCGCGTTTCATCCGGGTAACGGCCCCGCGGACTCGCCGTCAGGCGTGGAGCGGACCCGTCACGAGGTCGAGCAGGTCGAGGTCGCGGCGGGGCGGGCCCACGAGGCAGACGCCGCACGGCAGGCCGTCGGACGTGGTGAGCGGGACGCTGACCGCCGGCAGCCCGCCGAGCCCGGCCACGCAGGTCAGGCGCAGGGTGGCCGCACGCACCTCGCCGAGGTCGGCACCCAGCTCCGGCGCCACCGTCGGGGCTGACGGCAGCACGACGACCCGGTCGCCGACGAGCCGACGCACCGCGTCGCGCGCGCGGGCGGCGTCGTCGGCGGCCTGCACGGCGGTGTCGTGGTCGATCTCGGCGGCCGCCTCGAACCGGCTGCGCACGTCGGCGCCCAGGGAGTCCAGGCGGGTGCGCAGCCACCAACCGTGGCTCTGCCAGGCCTGCGCCGCCTGGTGCACCCGGAAGACCTCCGGCCACGTCTCCGGCAGGTCCCAGGACTCCTCGACGACGGTGCCGCCGTCGCCGCCCCAGCCCGTGCCGCCGCGCGGACCAGCGCCGAGGAACCCCTCGACCGCCGCCCGCACGTCGGGCGACGCGAGGGCGAGCAGCTCGGGCACCACCACGACGTCGCGCAACGGACGCGGCGCCGCGGCGGGCAGCAGCACGGAGCCGACCCGGCGCAGCAGGCCGGCGTCGCGGGTCATCCACCCGACCGTGTCGAACGACGGGGCGAGCGGCATCAGCCCTGCGGTCGGCACGCTTCCGTGCGTCGGCCGCATGCCGTACAGACCCTGGTAGGCGGCCGGGACCCGGATCGAGCCGCCGGTGTCGGTGCCCAGCCCGATCGTCGCGTGGCCGAGCGCGACGGCCGACGCCGATCCCGACGACGACCCGCCCGAGATGCGTCCGGGCGCCTGCGCGTTGGGCGGGGTGCCGAAGTGCGCGTTCGTGCCGGCCAGGCTGTAGGCGAACTCGTCGGTGCGGGCGATGCCGCGCACCGACGCGCCGGCTCCCAGCAGGGTCTGCACGGCCCACGCGTGGCTCGACTCCACGGGCGCGTTCGCGGCCCAGGTCGGGTTGCCGGCGCCGACCGGTTGCCCGGCCACGGCGAACAGGTCCTTCACCGCGACGCTCTCGCCCGACAGCGGGCCGGTCCCGGGTCGCACGAGCGGGTCGCCGACGGCCCGCCACACCCGGGTGTCGACCGCGGGCGCCGGCACCGCGACGTGGGCGGCCGTGACCTGCCAGCCCACCTCGGTCCGCTCCCACAGCTGGGTCTGCTGGCCGCGGCCGCCACGCTCCGGGGCGGTGACCGCGACGACGAGCGCGTGCGTCGCGTCGACGACCCGCACGTGCACCTCGGCGATCGTGCGCCGCGGCGCGCCCCCGCGCGACCCGCGGAACCGGCTGATCGTCTCGTGGCCCACGAGCACCCCGGCGGCGTCGCCGCGCAGCGTGTCGGGACGGTCGGCGAAGAGCGCGTCGAGCGTCTCGAGGTCGTCGGACATCAGCGCCGTCTCGTACGCCCAGAACGCCTCGAGCAGCCCCTCGGGAGCGTCGTCGCTCATGCGAAGTCCGCCAGCCGGATCCGGGCGTGCACGCCCTTGACCACGTCGACCACCTGGCTGATGTCGAAGTCGGTGGCTGCGCTCAGGTACGCGTACGCGTGCCGCGGGTCCATCCCGTAGCGCGCCTGCAGCAGGCCGATCGCCGCACGCACGCAGTTCTGCGTCGCGACGTCGAGGTCGGGGTCGAGGCCCGTCGGCACGAGGTACTCGCGGGTGCGGGCCAGCGGGCCCACCAGCTCGCCGAACTGCGCCACGGCCTCCTCGCGGGGCACGACGTCGAGCCGCACCGTCGCCCGCAGCGACGCCTCCATGGCGGTGAGTGCGACCTCCCCGCCACCCTGCGCGAAGTGCGGGTCGCCGACGTAGGCCAGCGCGCCGGCCACCTGCACGGGCAGGTAGAGCGTCGCGCCCGCGGTGAGCAGGTTGATGTCGAGGTTGCCGCCGTGTGCACCGGGCGGCACGGTGTGCGGCCGCTCGTCGCCGGCCACCGCGACGCCCATGATGCCGAGGAACGGCGCGAGCGGGAACCGGACGGTGCGCTCGTCCTGCGGTCCGTACGTCATCACCCCGGTGTCGCCCTCGGCGCGGGCGAACACGCTGAAGACGTCGCCGTCGAGCGGGTACTCGCCGGGCAGCGCGCCCCTCCCGTGCCGGTTCGACACGACGCCGTACGGCACCCGCTGCTGCGCGTCGACGAGGGTCATGGCCAGCAGGTCGCCCGGCCTCGCGCCACGGACCTCGATCGGTCCGGTGACCACGTGCGGACCGTCGACCCCGAACGTCCGCGCGTAGCCCGAGGCGGCGAGCGCCACGGCGTCGTCGAGCACGTCGACGCCGTGCGGCTCGAAGAACGCACGCGGGTCGCGACCTTGGTCCTCCAGGATCCCCTCGTGGCTGATCGTGTCGACCACGACCTCCTCGCCCGGCTCGACGGACAGCACGGCGCGGTCGGTGGCGCAGGGCAGCCGGCCCCACAGCACGTGGTCGCCCGTCGACGGCAGGTAGGTCGCGTCGGACGGGACGCCGGTGCCCGTGTGGAGGGGTGCGGAGTCGAGCGGCGTGCTGCGTGGGAGGCCCTGGCGGGTGGTCATGGACGGACACCCTAGAGACCTCATGTCACGGACTCGTGACATCCCGGCCACGGCGCCGCGCCACCCCGCCGTCAGACTCTGGGGATGCTGCGCCGCATCACGTCCGACCGGATGAACCTCGTCCTCATGCTCGCCCTCACCTTCTCGACGGGGGTGATCGACGCCGTCGGCTACCTCGGTCTCGACCGCGTGTTCACCGGCAACATGACCGGCAACGTCGTGATCCTCGGCATGGCCGTCGTCGGTGCCGACGACCTCCCGATCCTCGGACCCGCGCTCGCCCTCGTCGGGTTCCTGGCGGGCGCGGCGCTCGGCGGCCGGGTGCTGAAGGGCGCGCGGACGGGCTGGTCGGCACGCACCACCACGCTGATCGCCTGCGTCGGTGCGTCGATCCTCGCGCTCGGCGTCGTGCTGTTCGTGGTCGGCGACGACGTGGGCCACGCGGGCCAGGTCGTCATCACGACGCTGCTCGGTGCGGCGATGGGCCTGCAGGCCGCGACCGCGCGGTTCATCGCCGTCAAGGACGTCACCACCGTGGTCGTCACGTCGACCATCACGGGTCTGGCCGCCGACTCGGTGCTCGGCAACGGCAAGGGTGGCGGGTCGGGTCGGCGCGTGGCGGCGGTGGTGCTGATCCTCGCGGGTGCGGCGGCGGGCGCCCTGCTGCTGCGCTGGCACCTCGGGGCCGGGCTGCTGCTCGCGGCCGCGATCACGCTGGTCGTGTGCGTGGTGGGCGCGGTGCACGCGCGGGCTGCGGTCCCGGCGTCTCCTGCGCAGCTTGGGTCGTAGTGTGGGCGGTGTGCTGCTGACCTTGGTCGACTGGCGGGTGCGCGTGGCCGCGCTCTACGAGCAGGTCCGCGCGGACCCGGACCCCGAACGCGGGCACGCGACCTGGCGGCAGGGTCGCGACGAGCTGTTCCGCAGCCACCCGCAGTCGCCGCTGCCGGCGCGTGACCCGCTGCGCGAGACCGGCCTGCCGTACTGGCCCTACGACCCGGCGTGGCGGTTCGAGCTGCCGCTCCTGCCCGCACCGACCGACGCGTGGGACCCCGACAAGCGCGTCGTCGACGGAGGCGGTGACGGCGACGTCACGATGCTGCGGACCGGGCAGCTGGCGCTCCCGTCGGGCTCGACGCTCGACGTGTGGACGCTGCAGCAGTACGCCGGCGGCATCTTCGTGCCCCTGCGTGACGCGACGTCGGGTCGCGCCGACGGCGCCGCGTCGTACGGCGCGGGCCGCTACCTGCTCGACACCGCGAAGGGGTCGTGGCTCGGCGGCCGGCCGACTCCCCAGGGTGGACACACCGTCGTGCTCGACCTCAACTTCGCCTACCACCCGTCGTGCCGCTACGACGACCGCTGGCGCTGCCCCCTCGCGTCGCCGGGCAACACGATCACCGACGTCGTCGAGGCGGGCGAGCGCCTCCCCGCCTGACCCCCCACCACCCGACCGGTCGAGCCTGTTTGCGTGGGGCCCCACGCAAACAGGCTCCCCCCACCGCAACCATGCGCCCGAACTGCGCGTTTGCGTGGGGCCCCACGCAAACGCGCACCGTCTGCGCGGGCGAGATGCGGTCAGAAGGTGAGGGCGAGGGCGGGGTCGCGCAGGATCGACGCCACGTCGGCGAGGAAGCGCGAGCCCTGCTGGCCGTCGACGACCCGGTGGTCGAAGCTCACCGCGAGCGTCGTGACCCACCGCGGCTCGATCCGCTCGGCACCTCCGGCATCCGGTCCGACCACCCAGGGACGCCGGTCGATCTGCCCGACGCACAGGATGCCCGTCTCGCCCGGGTTGAGGATGGGCGTGCCCGCGTCGACGCCGAACACGCCGACGTTGGTGATCGTGAACGTGCCGCCGCTCATCTGCGCGGGCTGGGTGCGGCCGGCGCGGGCGGTGGCCGTCAGGTCGGCCAGCGCCTCCCCGAGCTCCAGCAGGCTCATCCGGTCGGCACCCGGGATGTTCGGCACCACGAGCCCACGGTCGGTGGCCGCGGCGACGCCCAGGTTCACCGACCCCTTCAGCACGATCTCCTGCGCGGCCTCGTCCCAGCTGGCGTTCAGCTCGGGCGTGCGCAACAGCGCCAGGCACACGGCCTTCGCGACGACGAGCGTCGGCGACACCCTCACGCCCGCGAACCGACGGTCGGCCTTGAGCCGCTCGACGAGCTCCATCGTCGCGCTCACGTCGAGCGTGACCCACTCGGTGACGTGCGGTGCACTGAACGCCGAGCTGACCATGGCCTGCGCGGTGGCCTTGCGCACGCCCTTGACCGGGATGCGCGTGTCACCCTCCACCGACCGCACCGGCGCGGCGGCGGGCGACGCGACCGTGGGACATCGGCCGGCGATGAACGCCTCGACGTCGGCGCGTGTGACCACCGGACCGTCGCACGGCACGTCGAGCAGGTCGACGCCGTGGTCCTTCGCCAGCTTGCGCACCGGCGGCTTCGCCAGGGCCCGCACGTCACGCGGGCGCGGCTCGGACTCCGCCGGGCGCTCCAGCGTGGTCACCCCACCGGACGGTGCAGCGGCCTGCACGGGCGCGTCGCCCTTGCGCCGACGGCGGCGCGTCGAGGCGGTGCGCACGCCGTAGCCGACCAGCACCGGCTCCCGCCTCTCCCCCACCGGCACGGTCGTGCCCTCCGGCACCAGCAGCGCCGTCACCTCGCCCGCGAACGGGCTGGGCAGCTCCACGACCGACTTCGCGGTCTCGATGTCGACGATCGTCTGGTTGACCTCGACCACGTCGCCGACGGCCACGTGCCACGTGAGCACCTCGGCCTCGGTCAGTCCCTCGCCCACGTCGGGCAGCCTGAACTCGCTCATCAGCTCATCCCCTCAGAACGCCATCGCGCGGTCGACGGCGTCGAGCACACGGTCGAGGTCGGGCAGGAACTCCTCCTCCACCCGACTGGGCGGGTAGGGCAGGTCGTAGCCGGTGACGCGCAGCACCGGCGCCTCGAGGGAGTAGAAGCACTCCTCCTGCACGCGGGCGGCGATCTCGGCGCCGAGGCCGAGCGTGCGCGACGCCTCGTGCACGACGACCGCGCGACCGGTGCGGCGCACGGACTCGTGCACGGGCCCGAGGTCGAGCGGGCTGAGGGTGCGCAGGTCGATCACCTCGAGGTCGACGCCGTCCTCCGCGGCCGCCTCCGCCGACTCCAGGCACGTGCGGACCATCGGCCCGTAGGCGAGCAGGGTGGCGTGGCGACCGTCGCGCACCACCTGCGACGCGTGCAGCGGCGTCGACTCCTGGCCCACCGGCCCCGCGTCCCAGTAGCGACGCTTGGGCTCCATGAACACGACCGGGTCGTCGCTCGCGATCGCCTGCTGGATCATCCAGTACGCGTCGTGGGCGTTCGACGGGCTCACCACGCGCAGCCCCGCCGTCAGGCAGAACTGCGCCTCCGGGCTCTCCGAGTGGTGCTCGACCGCGCCGATGCCGCCGCCGAACGGGATGCGGATGACGGCCGGCATCCGCACGACGCCCTGGCTGCGGGCGTGCAGCTTGGCGACCTGGCTGACGATCTGGTCGTAGGCGGGGTAGACGAAGCCGTCGAACTGGATCTCCACCACCGGCCGGTAGCCGCGCAGCATCATGCCGACGGCGGCCCCGACGATGCCCGACTCGCCCAGCGGCGTGTCGATGACCCGGTCGTCACCGAAGTCCTTCTGCAGGCCCTCCGTCACCCGGAAGACGCCGCCGAGCGGGCCGACGTCCTCCCCCATGACGACGACCTTCGGGTCGGCCTCCATGGCGGCCCGCAGACCGGCGTTGATCGCCTTGCCGAGGCTGAGCCGCTGGCCCACCGCCGACGTGCGCTCGCTCGTGGCGGTGCTGGCGCTGGTGCTCATGCCGCACCACCCTCGGTGTCGAAGGAGTCGCGGTACGCGAGGTACTCGGCCTTCTGCGCGGCCAGCTCGGGGTGCGCGTCGGCGTAGACGCCGTCGAACAGCGCTCCGAGGTCGGGCTCGGGCAGGGACCGGCAGGCCTCGCGCAGGTGGGCGCCGAGGTCGTCGGCCTCCGTCTGCAGGTCGGTGAAGAACGACTCGGGCGTGTCGAGCTCGCGCAGGTGGCGCTCCACCCGGGCCAGCGGGTCGCGGTGCCGCCACGCCTCGACCTCCGCCGTGTCGCGGTAGCGGGTCGGGTCGTCGGACGTCGTGTGCGCACCCATGCGGTAGGTGACCGCCTCGACGAGGGTCGGACCCTCGCCGTCGCGGGCCCGCTGCAGCGCGGCCTGGGTGACCGCGTGCACGGCGAGCACGTCGTTGCCGTCGACGCGCACGCCGCCGAAGCCGTAGCCCGCGGCGCGCTGCACGAGCGGGGTGCGGCTCTGGCGCGCGAGCGGCACCGAGATGGCCCAGTGGTTGTTCTGGCAGAAGAACACGACGGGCGCGTTGAACGACGACGCCCACACGAACGCCTCGTGCACGTCGCCCTGGCTGCTGGCCCCGTCGCCGAAGTACGCGAGGGCGGCGGCGTCGCGCGCCGGGTCGCCCGTACCGACGGCGCCGTCGCGCTGCAGCGCCATGGCGTAGCCGGTGGCGTGCATGGTCTGCGCGCCGATGATGATGCTGTAGAGCGCCATGCCGGTCTCGGCGGGGTCCCAGCCGCCGAGCTCCACGCCGCGGAACAGACCGAGCAGCCTGGCCGGGTCGATGCCGCGGCACCAGGCGACGCCGTGCTCGCGGTAGGTCGGGAACGCGAAGTCCTGCGTACGGAGCGCGCGCCCCGAGCCGACCTGGGCGGCCTCCTGGCCCAGGCACTGCGCCCACAGGCCGAGCTCGCCGTGACGCTGCAGCGCGTGCGCCTCGTGGTCGATCCGCCGGACGAGGAGGAGGTCGCGGTACAGCGACCGGATGCTCTCGTCGTCGCCGTCGAAGGCGTAGCGCTCGTGCTCGACGCGCCGTCCCTCGGGCGTCAGGAGCTGGACGAGCTCGGTGTCGACGGTGGCCGGCGTGGTCACCGGCCGCACCGTCTCGGGGCCGGGGGTGTGCACGGGTACGGTCATGCGCTGTTCCTCTCGCGTCCGGCGTGGGGTCTCCACGGCGGTGGGGCGGTACGGGACCGATGGTCTGCAGTGGTGGCGCAGACGTCCTGGTCGGGGGCGTGACCGCAGTCACACCTGTCGTCACCGTAGCCGGTCGCAGGGACGACGCCAAGTGCGCGGCTTCCTACACTGGCTCCGTGGACCACCCGGTGATCGTCCTGGCGAGCGACGAGCACGCCTCCCACCTCGACGACGAGTTCCGTCGCTACCACCGCGACTACGACGTCCGCGTCGTGCGCACGTGCGACGACGCGACCGCGCTGCTCGAGCGGCTGTGCGCCGCCGACCGGCAGATCGCCCTGCTCGTGCAGGACGCCGGCCTCCCCGACGCCGACGTCTGGACGTCGTTCGCCGCGTGGCGGCGCGTCGTCCCGACGGCCCGCCGGCTCGTGACGGTGCCCTGGGAGCGGTTCCTCGAGGAGGGCGACCGCCTGCGCCCGGGCCTGGCGCACGGGAAGTTCGACGCCTTCCTGCTCATGCCCCGCGGCCTGCGCGACGAGGAGTTCCACGCCGCCGTCGTCGAGCTGCTGTCGGACTGGGGTTCCACCGTGGCGCGACCCGAGGTCGAGACCATCCGGCTCGTGTCGAGGCCGGGCAACCCGCTCACCGCGGCCGTCCGCGACTTCGCCCACCGGATGGGTATCCCCGCGGGCGTCCACCACCCCGACAGCGACGTCGGCCGCGAGATCCTGGCCGAGCTCGCCACCACGCGCCAGGAGTCGGGCGCGGCCGAGGCGCCGGGCGAGCCGGTGGTGGCGAGCGTCTACCGCGCGCCGTTCGTGGCGACGTCGGTGCGCGAGGTCGCGCAGGCCCTGAACGGCTCCAGCGGGGAGACGGTGCTGACCGACGTGGTCGACGTCGCCGTCGTCGGTGCCGGGCCGGCCGGTCTCGCCACCGCCGTGTACGCGGCCAGCGAGGGCCTCAGCACCGTCGTGCTGGAGGCCGAGGCGGTCGGCGGCCAGGCCGGCACGAGCTCGATGATCCGCAACTACCTCGGCTTCCCGCGAGGCGTGTCGGGCATGCGGCTCGCGCAGCGCGCCCGCAACCAAGCAGTCCGCTTCGGCGCACGCTTCCTCACCGGCTGGGAGGTCGACGCGCTGCAGCCGTGCGACGCGTCGCTGGCCCACGACGAGCGCGAGCACGTGCTCACCACACCCGGCGGCGGGCACGTGCGGGCGCGCTCCGTCGTCATCGCGACGGGTGTCGCCTACCGCCACCTGGGCGTCGCGTCGGTCGAGGAGCTCGTGGGTCGCGGCGTCTACTACGGGTCCGCGATGACGGCGGCTCCCGAGGTCGAGGGCCAGCCCGTCGTCGTGGTCGGCGGCGGCAACTCCGCCGGACAGGCGGCGATCCACCTCGCCCGCTTCGCGTCGTCGGTGACGATCGTGGTCCGCCGCGACCTCACCGAGACGATGTCGCAGTACCTCATCGACGAGCTGCGCTGGAACGAGCGCGTCCACGTGCGGGTCGGCGTCGAGGTGGTCGACGGCGGCGGCGCGGGCCTGCTCGAGTGGCTCGACCTGCGCACGAACGCGTCGGGCGAGGTCGAGCGCGTGCCGGCCGCGGGCCTGTTCCTCCTGCTCGGCGCCCGGCCGACCTGCGGCTGGCTGCCCCCGACGGTCGCGCGCGACCCGCGCGGCTTCGTGCTCACCGGCCGCGACGTGCCCAAGGAGGCCTGGCTCGGCCCCGGCGGCGTGCCCGGCCCGTGGGCCTCCGACGCGATCGTCCCGCCCGACACCCTGGCCACCACCGCACCCGGCGTGTTCGCCGTGGGCGACATCCGCTCCGGCTCCATGAAGCGCGTCGCCTCCGCCAGCGGCGAGGGCGCGTCGGTCGTGCCGTTGATCCACGCCTGGCTGGCGCCCTGATCCTGGGGTGGGGTCTCGACCTGCGGCTGCGTGGGGTCTCGACCTGCGGCTGCGTGGGCTGCGGTGGGTCTCGACCTGCGTCCCGAGAAGCCCCGACCGGCGGTGGGCGCGGGGCGGCTCCGCTCCCGGGGCTCCACTCCCCTTGGCGGTGGGTTCTCCACCGCATGGGGCGCGCGACCCCTCCGGCGGTGGGTTCTCCACCGTCCCAGCGCCGAGAAGGTGGGATTCTCACCGCTGAGGGGGCGCGGTGGGCTCTCCACCGTTCGATCGGTGGATCATCAACCGCAGGAGCGGCTCTGCGGTTGCTCAGCCACCGATCCGCGCCCACAGCGCCCAGCGGTGGATCCTCAACCTGAAGAGCACTCCTGCGGTTGCCCCGCCACCGATGGGCAGCCGCAGGCCCAGACGCTACCGTCCCGTCAGGTGGCGCGCGGCGACGTCGAGGAGGCGCTCGTTGGCCGACGTCGTGCCGACGCTGACGCGCACGCCGCCGCCGGCGGCGACCGCGCCGGGGAAGGGGCGCACCGCGACGGGCCAGAAGGCCTCGGCGAGCTGCGGGCCCTGGTCCGACGGCAGCCACACGAAGTTCGCCTGGCTGTCGGGCAGGGTCCAGCCCTGGGCGCGGAGGCCCTCGAGCAGCAGCGCGCGACCCTGCACGACCTCCTCCACGCGCTCGGCGAGCTCGTCGACGGCGTCCAGCGACGCCACCGCGGCGGCCTGCGCGACGTCGCTGACGCTGAACGGGGGCGTCGCCTTGCGGACGGCCGCGGCGACGTCGGGGTGGCCGACGAGGTAGCCGACGCGCAGCCCCGCGAGCCCGTAGGCCTTCGAGAAGGTGCGCAGCACCAGCACGTTGTCGAAGCGGGCCTGCAGGTCGAGGCCCCGCGCGGCGTCGGGGTCGCGGACGAACTCGACGTACGCCTCGTCGACCACCACCAGCACCGACGACGGCAGGGCGGCGACGAAGCGCTCCAGCTCGTCGTGGCGCACCACGGGTCCGGTCGGGTTGTTGGGCGTGCACACCACGACCACGCGCGTGCGGTCGGTGACGGCGGCGGCCATCGCGTCGAGGTCGTGGGTGTGGTCGGCGCGCAGCGGCACGGTCACGTGCGTGGCACCCGTGACGGTGACGGCGATCGGGTACGCCTCGAACGAGCGCCACGCCGTCACGACCTCGTCGCCCGGGCCGCAGTAGGCGTCGAGCAGCGAGAACAGCACCGCCACCGAGCCCGTGCCCGCGGCGAACGTGTCCTCCGGGCGCGACAGGTGCCGCGACAGCGCCGCGTGCAGCCGCGCGACCCCGGCGTCGGGGTAGCGGTTGATGCGCGCCAGCTCCGCCGCGGCGCGCTCGACGACGCCCGGCAGGGGCGGGAACGGGTTCTCGTTGCTCGACAGCTTCAGCTCGTCGTGCTCAGCAGCCCGACCGGCCTTGTACCCGGGGATCGCGTCGAACACGGGACGGGGCGAGGGGACGGTCATGGGCCCGAGCGTAAGCCCCGCGCCTCGCAGCTCGACCCGCCGACGTCCCCGGCACCGCAGGACACGATGATGCTGCCGTGAGCCTCTCCGAGCAGCGCGTCGTGCGGTCGCCCCTGGTCGGGTACGCGCTCGTCCTCACGGCCGCCGTCCTGTTCGGCCTCAACGCGGGCGCGTCGCGCATCCCGCTGCGCTCCGGCACGGACGAGGTGACGTTCACGACCGTCCGCATCACGGCCGCCCTCGTCGTGCTGGTGGTCGTCGCGCTCGTGGTCGACCGACGCGCGCTGCGCCTGCCGACGCTGCGCCGCCTCCCCCTGCTCCTGGGCCTCGGCATGCTGGGCATCGCGGGGCTCCAGGGCTTCTACAACGTCGCCATCAACCGCCTGCCGCTCGGCATCGCGCTGCTGCTGGAGTACACGGGGCCCGTGCTGGTCGTGCTGTGGGTGCGGTTCGCCCGACGCCGTCCCGTGCACGCCCGGATGTGGCCCGCCCTGGGCCTCACCCTCGCCGGGCTGGCCGTCGTGAGCCAGGTGTGGTCCGGGCTCGCGTTCGACGGCCTCGGCGTCGCCGCGGCGCTGCTGGCGGCGGTCTGCTTCGCGAGCTACTTCCTGCTCGGCGAGGACGACGGGGTGTCCGCCGACCCGCTGCACCACATCGTCTGGGCGTTCGCCCTCGCCGCCGTCCTCATGAACGTGGTCGCACCCGTGTGGCGGGCCGACGCGCTCGGCGCCGACGCCTCGATGCTCGGGCGGCTCGACGACCTCACCGTCCCGGCGTGGGCGGCGATGGCGTGGATCGTGCTGCTCGGCACCGTCACCCCGTTCTTCCTGCTCCTGCTCGCGCTGCGGGCCCTCCCCGCGACCGTGGTCAGCGTCGTCGCGATGCTCGAGCCGGTGGTCGCGACGCTCGTCGGGTGGGGCTGGTACGCCGAGTCGCTCACGGCGGTGCAGCTCGGCGGCGTCGCGATGGTGCTCCTCGGCATCGTGCTGGCGCAGACCGCACGGCGCGACCCGCACCCCGACGAGCTGCCACCGCTCACCTGACGCGGAACGCGTTCCGGCGCACGTCGCGCCGACGTCGCGCACGCTGCCATGATCGACGCATGCTCTCCCGACTTCTGACCTCCTGGGTGCTCGGTGCCGCGGCCCTCGCGACCGCAGCGTGGCTGCTCGGCACGCACATGAGCATCGGCACCGCGACCGACACGACCTCCGAACGGCTCGTCACGCTGGCGGTGGTCGCCGCGATCTTCGCGGTCGTCAACACGTTCGTCGCCCCGGTGATCAAGCTGCTCTCGCTGCCCTTCATCATCCTCACGCTGGGCCTGCTGCTGGTCGTCATCAACGCCGTCCTGCTGCTCCTGACGTCGCGGATCGCCGACGCCCTGAACGCGCCGTTCTTCATCGACGGCTTCGGCTGGGCCGTGCTGGCCTCGATCGTCATCTCCGTCGTCAACGCCGTGCTCGGCTCGTTCGCGGAGGACTGAGCCGTGGCCGACGCACCCCTGCGACTCGAGGTGACCTGCCTGGGCAACATCTGCCGCTCGCCGATGGCCCACGTCGTGCTCGAGCAGCGACTCGCCGACGCCGGGCTCGCCGACGACGTCGTCGTCACCTCCTCCGGCACGGGCGGCTGGCACGAGGGCGAGGCGATGGACGAGCGCGCGGCCGCCGCCCTGCGCGACGCGGGCTACGACCCGAGCCGGCACCGGGCGCGCACCTTCACGCGCGACACCTACGCCGAGACCGACCTGATGCTCGCGATGGACGCCAGCAACCTCGCCGACATGACCGACCTCGCCCCGACCGTCGCCGACGCCGGCCGCGTGCGGATGTTCCGGTCCTTCGACCCGGAGGCCACCGAGGGCGACGAGGAGGTCGACGACCCCTGGTACGGCGGGCCGGAGAGCTTCCAGCGCGTGCTGGCCGTCGTGGAGCGCACCAGCGACGCGATCGTCGCCGCCGTGCCCCGGCTCCGCGCCGAGGCCACGGGGTAACCTCGCGGCCATGGCACGGATGACGGGGACGGCAGCGCGCGCGGAGGCGCTCATCGGGCACGGGGTGGTCGCGACGACCCCCGTGGCGGGTGGCGACATCTGCACGACCACGCGGCTGCGCCTCAGCGACGGACGCGTCGCGGTCATCAAGACCCGCCCCCAGGCACCGGCCGGCTTCTTCGCCCGCGAGGCCGCCGGCCTACGCTGGCTCGCCGAGGTCGAGGGCGGCGCGAAGGTGCCCGAGCTGCTCGGTTCCGACGACGACTGCGTCGTGCTGGCCTGGGTCGAGCCCGGCAAGCCCACCGTGGAGGCCGCCGAGCGGTTCGGCCAGGCGCTGGCGCGCACCCACGCGGCGGGCGCGCCGACCTTCGGCGCCGACGTCGACGGCTACATCGGCCTCGCCCCGCTGCCGAACCGGCCGCTCGAGACCTGGCCGGAGTTCTACGCGTCGCGGCGCGTCATGCCCTACGTGCGGGCCGCCGTGCAGCGCCGAGCGCTCACCGCGGAGCAGGCTGCCACCATCGAGCGCACGATGAGCCGCATCCACGACGTCGCCGGGCCCGCCGAGCCACCCGCCCGCATCCACGGCGACCTCTGGTCGGGCAACGTCGTCTGGGGCACCGACGGCGACGCCTGGCTCATCGACCCCGCCGCCCACGGCGGCCACCGCGAGACCGACCTCGCCATGCTGGCGCTGTTCGGGCTGCCGCACCTGCAGCGCGTGCTCGAGTCCTACGACGAGGCCGCGCCGCTGGCCGACGGCTGGCGTGGACGGGTCCCGCTGCACCAGCTGCACCCGCTCCTCGTGCACGCGGTGCTGTTCGGCGGCACCTACGGCGCCCGCGCGGCAGCCGCCGCGAAGGCCGCGCTCGAGCCGCCGGCCGACTGACACCGCCGCGCGCGTCGGGCCACGCTCTCAGCGCACGCACAGGGGCGTTCGGCACACTGGGGCCATGCGCATCCTGGTGGTCGACGACGACCGCGCCGTCCGCGACTCGCTGCGGCGCTCCCTGGAGTTCAACGGGTACACGGTCGAGCTGGCGTCCGACGGGGCCGAGGCGCTCGCCGTCGTGCCCCGCACCGACCCCGACATCATCGTCATGGACGTGATGATGCCCCGGCTCGACGGCCTCGAGGCCACCCGCGCGCTGCGCAGCGCCGGCAACGACGTGCCCATCCTCGTCCTCACCGCGCGCGACGCCGTGAGCGACCGGGTCGACGGGCTCGACGCCGGCGCCGACGACTACCTCACCAAGCCGTTCGCGCTCGACGAGCTGCTGGCACGGGTGCGCGCGCTGATGCGGCGCTCCGCCCGCCAGGCCGAGCTCGAGGCCGACGAGCAGCCGCTGGAGTTCGCCGACCTGACGCTGGACCCCGTGACCCGCGACGTCACGCGCGGTGGTCGGGCCATCTCGCTCACCCGCACCGAGTTCGCGCTGCTCGAGCTGTTCATGCAGCGACCCAAGCGCGTGCTCGAGCGCTCGTTCATCCTCGAGGAGGTGTGGGGCTTCGACTTCCCCACCACCGCCAACTCCCTCGAGGTGTACGTCGGCTACGTCCGACGCAAGCTCGAGGCCGAGGGCGAGCCGCGGCTCCTGCACACCGTCCGCGGCGTCGGGTACGTGCTGCGCGAGACGCCGCCCTGATGAGCGAGCAGGACCGGACGGACGCCCCTGACGGACGTCCGGGAGTCATGGACGCCGCCCGCCGGCGCATCCACCCCTTCACGGCGCGCGCCTCGCTCGCGCTGCGCGTCGCGCTGCTCACCACCGGTGCGGTCGCGGCGGTGCTGGCCGTGGCGAGCGCGACGGTCTACATCACGGTGCGCGCCGAGCTCGAGGACTCCCTCGACGCCTCGCTGATCAAGCGGGCCGACGCCGCGGTCGCGGCCGGCTACTCGCCGTCGACGATGTCGACGGCCGACACCGACCTGCTCGCCGTCTTCGGCATCCGCTTCATCTCGGTCGAGGGCGGGCGCATCTTCACCCGGCAGACGCAGACGAACGTGCCCTTCGACGAGCGCGAGATCCAGGTGTCGCTGGGCGAGGAGAAGACGTCGCAGCGGACGGCGCGCATCGCCGGCGTGCCCTACCGGATCGTCGCGGTGCAGGCCGGTCCCGGGCAGGCGCTGGTGCTGGCGCAGTCTATGGAGTCGACGCAGCGGTCGCTGGAACGGCTGAAGGTGATCCTCCTGCTCACCAGCGCGGTCGGCATCCTCGTCGCGGGCGTGGCCGGATGGGTGGTCGCCACCAACGGTCTGCGGCCGGTCCGCCGGCTCACCGCCGCGACCGAGCGGGTCGCCCGCACGGCGCAGCTGGAGCCGATCGAGGTCACCGGCTCCGAGCACGACGAGCTCGCCCGCCTGACCTCCTCGTTCAACCAGATGATGCTGGCGCTCGACGCGTCGCAGCAGCGTCAGCGCCAGCTCGTGGCCGACGCGGGGCACGAGCTGCGCACCCCGCTCACGAGCCTGCGCACCAACATCGAGCTGCTCGGCCAGGCCACGGAGCGCTCCGACCGCGAGCTCAGCATCGAGCAGCGGCGCGAGATCATGGACGACGTCCGCGCCCAGCTCGGCGAGCTCACGACGCTCGTCGGCGACCTCGTGGAGCTCGCCCGCGACGAGCCACTGCACCGCGCGCCCGAGCCCCTCGACCTCGTCGACGTGGTCGAGCAGGCTGTCGAGCGGGTGCGCCCGCGGGCCGGTGGTCTCGTGCTCGACGTGCGGCTGGAGCACTGGGACGTCATCGGCGAGGCGCACGTGCTCGAGCGGGCCGTGACCAACCTGCTCGACAACGCGGTGAAGTGGAGCCCCGAGGGCGGGACGGTCACCGTGCGACTGCGCGACGGCGTCCTCACGGTCCGCGACGAGGGTCCCGGCATCGCCGCGGAGGACCTGCCGCACGTCTTCGAGCGGTTCTTCCGCTCCACCGAGGCGCGCACGATGCCCGGCTCGGGCCTCGGGCTGTCGATCGTGCACCAGGCCGCCGTGCGCCACGGCGGGTCGGTGCGCGCGGAGTCGCCCCCGTCGGGCGGCACGGTCGTCACCTTCGAGCTGCCGGCGGCGGACGCCTCCCCCGCCTGAGCCACACCGACTGGCGTGCCAGGACGGACGCAGGGTTCTTCCGTGCCTCACACGTGCCGCTCAGCGGGGTCTCAGCGATCGGGGAGAATGTTGTCCCATGACCGACCAGAACGATCCCTTCGCCGATCGCCCGTACACGCCGCCGACGCAGCGCGGTGACGGCGACGCCTCCTCCCCCGGTGCGGAGGGGACCTCCGAGCAGGCCCCGCAGGGGGCCGCGGACCACACGCCGTCCGGCACCCCGGCCGACCACGAGCCCACGGTGCAGTCCCCGGTCGGTGAGCACCCCCACCCCACCGTCGAGCAGCCGGCAGCGCACCGCTACGAGGCACCTGCCGCCCCCCAGGCCGCTGTCCCGGCCGGCGAGCCGACGGTCGTGCTCCCCGGCGGTGGCGCCGGCGCGGTGCCTCCGGCGTTCGTCGCCCAGGAGGCGGCGCCCGCGCCCAAGCCGCGCCGCAGGGGCACGCGCCTCGTGGCCGCGGCCGCGGCGGTCGTCCTGCTGGGCGCCGCCGGCGGTGCCGGCGGGGCCGCGCTGTACGACCCGCTCACCGGCGACTCCGGCACCAGCCCGGTGGTCAGCTCGCTCGACTCCGACAGCGGCAGCGGCGACGCGCAGGCCACGAGCGGCCAGGTCGAGAAGGTTGCGAAGGCCGTGCTCCCGTCGGTCGTGCAGATCAACGTCGCGGGTGGCAGCGAGGCCGGCTCCGGCACGGGCATCATCATCAGCAGCAACGGCAACATCCTCACCAACAACCACGTCGTCGAGGCGGCCGCGCAGCAGGGCACCATCACGGTGGCCTTCAGCGACGGCACCACGTCGTCGGCCCAGATCGTCGGCCGCGACCCCAAGACCGACCTCGCCGTCGTCAAGGTCGACCGCACCGGTCTGACGCCCGCGACGTTCGGCAAGTCCTCCGACCTCGCGGTCGGTGAGGAGGTCGTCGCGATCGGCTCGCCGTTCGGCCTCGAGAGCACCGTGACCAGCGGCATCGTCAGTGCGCTCAACCGGCCCGTCTCGTCCTCCGACGGCACCGGCCAGAACACGACGGTCTTCCCCGCGGTCCAGACCGACGCGGCCATCAACCCCGGCAACTCCGGCGGGCCGCTCGTCGACCTCGAGGGCCGGGTCGTGGGCATCAACTCCGCGATCCGCTCGGGCGGCACGACGTCGGCCAGCGCCGGCTCGATCGGCCTCGGCTTCGCCATCCCGATCGACCTCGCCAAGAGCGTCGCGGACCAGCTCGTCAAGGGCGAGCAGGTCGAGCACGCGCTCATCGGGGTGACCGTCCGGCCCGCCGTGTCCAACGACGAGATCACGGGCATCGGCGCCGAGATCACCGAGGTCAACCCCGACAGCCCCGGCGCGAAGGCAGGCCTGGAGCGCGGCGACATCGTCACCGCCATCAACAACCAGCCCGTGGGCAGCTCCGACGCCCTCGTGGCCGGCATCCGCGGCTACCGTCCGGGCGAGCAGGTGACGCTGACCTACCTGCGCGACGGCAAGAAGGCCGAGACCCAGGTGACGCTGGCCTCCGACGGCGGAGCCACGGCCGACTGACCTCGGCCCACCGACCGGCGGCCCCCCCCGGCCGCCTCGACCTCCCCGGACGCCCGGCACCGGCGTCCGGGGAGGTCTTCTCCTTCATGGCCGGACGTCCGGGGCGGCGGCAGGATCTCGCAGGACGATGTCCGGATCCCGCGCGACACGGGCCGCGCCGCGGTCCTAGCGTGGTGCGGTGACCAGCTCCCCCACCGCGCCCCCCGCACCGTCGACGTCGACCGAGCGCGACTGGTCGCTCGCGGCGATGGGCGTCACGGTGCTGCTGTGGGCGTCGGCGTTCGTCGGCATCCGCGCGGTCGCCGACGTCTTCGAGCCGGGCCCGCTGAGCCTCGGCCGCCTGCTCGTCGGCGCGCTCGCGCTGGTGGTCCTGGCCCGACCCTGGCGGCACCGCCTCCCGCGCGGGCGGACGCTGGCGCTCGTCGTGGTCTACGGCGTGCTCTGGTTCGGCGCGTACAACGTGGCGCTGAACGCGGGCGAGACGTACCTCGACGCCGGGACCGCGGCGCTCGTGGTGAACATCGGCCCGATCCTCATCGCGCTGCTCGCCGGCATCGTGCTCAAGGAGGGCTTCCCGCGACCCCTCGTCGTCGGCATGGCGGTGGCGTTCGCCGGCGTCGTGCTCATCGCCACCAGCACCCGCCACGACACGTCGGTGCAGACGGCGAGCACGACCGGCGTGCTGCTGTGCGTGCTCGCGGCCGTCCTGTACGCGGTCGGCGCGCTCACCCAGAAGCCCACGCTGCGGACCGTCGCGCCGGCGATGTCGGTGTGGATGGCGTGCACCATCGGCGCCGTCGTCTGCCTGCCGTTCGCGCCGGCCCTCGTCGACCAGGTGGGGTCGGCGTCGGCGGGCGACGTCGCGTGGCTCGTGTACCTGGGCGTCTTCCCGACCGCCATCGGGTTCACGACGTGGTCGTACGCGCTGCGGCGGCTGTCCGCGGGACAGGTCGCGTCGACGACCTACCTCGTGCCGGCCGTGGCGACGCTGATCTCCTGGGTGCTGCTCGGCGAGGTGCCGGCGCCACTCGCGTTCGTCGGCGGGGCACTGTGCCTGCTCGGCGTGGCCATCACCCGGCTGCGACGTCGAGGTGCGGCGACGTCGTGACGACCGCAGGGTGGGGGCATGACGAACATCAAGGTCGGTGACCGGGTCAGCTGGGACAGCCCCCAGGGACGTACGCAGGGCAAGGTCGTGGAGCGCAAGACCAAGGACTTCCAGCTCGACGGCCAGCAGTGGCGGGCCAGCGAGGACGAGCCGAAGCTCGTCGTCGAGAGCGAGAAGACCGGCGCGAAGGCGGCCCACGAGCCGTCGGCGCTGAACAAGCTCAAGAGCTGAGTCCGCCGGGTCCGCAGACCCACCGGTCCACGGCGAGGTCACGCAGCACGTCGGAGCGAGGACGACCACGGCCCTGTCACCATCGGGGCATGAAGACGTCGCTGCGACTCCTCCTGCTGCTGCCCCTCCTCGTGCTCGGAGCATGCTCGGACGTCGGGTCCGCCGTCGACGACGTCGCGTCGTCGGCCGGCACCCGGGCCGGGTGCGAGGTCGCCGGCCGGGCCGTGGACGAGGGCCGCGGACTGGTCGACCGAGTCGGTCAGGAGATCAGCGGCGACGCCGCCGGCGTGCGCCGTGAGCTTGCCGCAGCCGGCACCGCGATCGAGGCCGCCGCACCCACGCTGACAGGCGAGGTCCGCGCCCTGGTCGACCGGGCCGCGGCGGCGCTGTCGACCCTGCGCGACGAGGCCGAGTCGGCCGCTGCCGGCAGCGCCGTCGACGAACGGGCCGTCCAGGCTGCACAGTCGGAGTACGACCGCGCCTCCGACCAGCTCCGGTCCCTCTGCTGATCGACCCGCGCCGCACGATCCGCCCGCGCCTCGGTGGGGGTTCAGGTCTCCCACGTGACCTCAGGAGACCCGCGTCGGTGGCAGGACGTTTCGTGTCATCGACGCTGGATCTCCAGGGTTCGCGGGAAACAGTCAGCCCAGGAGGTCGAGGACGAGGTCGCGCAGGATCGCGAACCCGCGCTGGGTGAGCACCGACTCGGCGTGGAACTGGATGCCGTGGAAGTGCGGGCCGGCCACGTGGTGGATGTCGCCGGTCGCCTCCTCGCGCTCGACCGTGACGCCCGGGGGCAGCCCCGCGGCGCCGACGCGCGCGACGAACGTGTTGTAGAAGCCGACCGTCTCGGGTCGCCCGAGCACGTCGAGGCGCGCTTGCGTGCCCTGGAAGACGATGTCCTTGAACCCGAGCTCGAGGCCGAGGTTGCGGCTCAGCACCTGGTGGCCGAGGCACACGGCGAGGAACGGCTGCTCCGACGCCAGCAGGCCGACGACCACGTCGTCGACGACGGCGATCTTCGCGTCGCCGACGTCGCGCGGGTCGCCGGGGCCGGGACCGACCACCACGAGGTCGTACTCCTCGAGCGAGCGGCCGGAGCCGACCCAGTCCGCGTACGCGTCGTGGCGGACGACGTCGGTGGTCATGCCGAGCACGCCGAAGACGTGCGACAGCATGTTGACGAAGTCGTCCTCGCCGTCGACGACCACGACGCGACGGCCCTGCAGCGACGGCTCCGGCGCGGCGCCGGACTGGTCGGACAGCCAGAACTGGCTCAGCCGGGCGTTGCGCTCGCCGAGGGCGATCAGCACGTCGTCCTCGCGCGTGAACGCGTCGAAGCCCTCCACCGGCCCGGCCGCGGGGGTGGGGGCGTCGACCAGGCCGAACGCGCTGAGCACGCCCGACGCCTTCGCCCACGTCTCGGCCGTCTCGTAGTCGGGGTCGGAGTCGCGCACCAGCGTCGCGCCGGCGGTGACCTTCAGGTTGCCGTCGAGGTCGACGTCGGCGGTCCGGATGAGGATCGGGGCGTCGGCACGCTGCAGGCCCTCGGCGTCGCGGCCGACGAGCGCGGCCACCGACGCGTAGTAGCCGCGGCCGTGCTCCTCGTACTGCTCGATGAGCCGGCACGCGTTCTCGACCGGGCTGCCCGTGACGGTCGCCGCGAACATCGAGTCACGCAGCACCTCGCGCACGTCGCGGTCGGTGCGACCGGCCAGCAGGTACTCGGTGTGCACGAGGTGGCTCATCGGCTTGAGGTACGGGCCGAGGACGAGGCCGCCCTCGTGGCAGATGTCGCACATCATCTTGAGCTCCTCGTCGACGACCATGAAGAGCTCGTAGATCTCCTTCTCGTCGCGCAGGAACTCCAGCAGGGCCGACGTCTTGTCGGCATGCGTGGTGAGGCCCTTGGTGCGGAACGTGCCGCTGATCGGGTTCATCCGCACCTGGCCGGCCTCGACGCTCACGTGCCGCTCGGGGCTCGCGCCGACGAGGTAGCGGTCGCCGGTGAAGATGCAGAAGGTCCAGAAGGCGCCGCGCTCCCGCTCGAGCAGACGGCGGAAGACGGCGAGCGCGGCGTCGTGGCCCCAGTCGGCGATCTTCGCGCGGTAGTGCCGGCCGACGACGAGGTTCGCGCCCTCGCCCCGGCCGATCTCGTCGTCGATGATCTGGCGCACCATCGCCGCGTAGTCGGCGTCGGAGGTCTCGAACCCGCCGCGGTCCTCCAGCTCGACGCCGCCGTCGGGCAGCGTCGGGAGGAGGTCGGCGAGCGCCAGCTCGTGGAGCACGTCGGCGCGGACGACGCGCAACGGCGTGCCGTCGTCGTGCGCGGCGAACCCACGCTCGCGCGCCTGGCGGAACGGCACGAGCACCAGGCTGTCCCAGGTGGGGCCGTCGGCGGGGACCCCGGCCGCGAGCGGCACGTCGGCGAGGTTCTCGACGTCCTCGTAGGCGCCGCCGACCAAGGTCACCGTGTCGCTGTCGCGCACCCGGACGAGGGCGAACGCGGGCTGCTGCTGGAGCTCGCTGACGAGCGGGTGGGTCATGGGTGAGTCCTTCGGGTCGCCTCGGCCGCGCCGGGACGGAGAACGCCCAGACCACTCGGCTGAGGGGTCTGGGCGTGGGGTCGCGTGACAGGCCTCCTCTACGAGAGAGGACGCCACCAGCGGATGACCAGGGTGTGGTCGCAGCGCGATGTCACGGTCGCAGCCTAGCGCCTTGAGCGAGTGATACCACCCGGATACCATCGACTCATGGCCATGACGTTGCGACTCACCGACGAGCAGGACGCCGCGCTCACGCGGCTGGCGAACGCCCAGGGCATCAGCAAGAACGAGGCGGCCACGCGCGCCATCCAGCGTCAGCTCGATGAGAGCGAGCAGGAACGCGACTTCGTGGCTGCCCTGGACGACACGATTGCCCGCTACCCGAGCACCATCCGGCGCCTCGGCGAATGACGCGGTTCCTCACGCTGACGCAGGCGCTGAGGGCCGCTGAAGCAGTCATCGGGGAGACGCCGTTGGTCCGCGACATCGGCCTGGTCGAGTCGGCGCTCGCGCGCCCCCGGACGTCGGTGCTGGGGAAGGACGCTTATCCATCGCTCGACCAGAAGGCTGCGGCGATGCTGCAGTCCCTGGCGACGAACCATCCGCTGGTGGATGGGAACAAGCGGATGGCCTTCGCGTGCGCGTCGGTGTTCCTCACCATGAACCGCGCGCCACTCACCCTCGACGACGAGAGCCAGGCGTACGACCTCGTGATCGCCGTTGCGACCAGCGCGCTCCGTGACGTCCACGAGATCGCCCGCGCCCTTCGGGAGGGCATGTGAACGACCCCGCGAACAGTGTGGACATCGACGCCGACCTGATCCGCCGCGACCTCGCGCAGCTCGTCAGCTACCCCAGCGTGGGCGGCAGCGAGTCGGAGGCGTCCGTGCAGCGCTGGTGCGCCGCGACGTTGCAGGGCCTCGGGCTCGACGTCGACCTGTGGCAGCTCGACCTCGAGGAGCTGCGCGCCGACCCCGACTACCCGGGCGAGGAGGTCGAGCGCGAGGAGGCGTGGGGCTGCGTCGGGACCTGGCGCCCCGGCGGTTCCGGGCCGCGGGCGGCAGGGAGCACCGTGCCGGAGCTCGTGCTGAACGGGCACGTCGACGTCGTGCCGCCGGGCGACGCCGCCTGGTGGACGGCCCACGACCCGTGGTTCCTGCACGAGGCCGACGGCCGCTGGTACGGGCGGGGCACGTGCGACATGAAGGGCGGCGTGGTGGCGATCCTCGCCGCGGTCCGCGCGGTCGGTGACCGGCTGACGAGGCCGTTCGCGGTGCACCTCGTGGTGGGCGAGGAGGACGGCGGCCTGGGGACGTTCGCGACGCTGCGCCGCGGCCACACCGGACGGGCGTGCCTGATCGCCGAGCCGACGGCCGGCACGGTGGTGAGCGCGAACGCCGGGTCGCTCACGTTCCGCCTGGAGGTGCGGGGCAAGGCCACGCACGGGTCGCGGGCAGGGCACGGCGTCAGCGCGGTCGAGCTGTTCGAGCAGGTGCACGCGGCGCTGCGCCGCCTCGACGCGGAGCGGAACGTCGACCCGCCGGCGCCGTTCACGGACCGGCCGTGGCCGTTGTCGGTGGGCGTCGTGCAGGCGGGCGACTGGGCGAGCACGGTGCCCGACCTGCTCGTCGCCGAGGGCCGCTTCGGGGTGCGACCGGGCGAGTCGTTCGCCGACGCGACGGCGGTGTTCGAGGCGGCGGTCGCGGCGGTCGACCACCCGTGGCTGCGTGAGCACCCGCCCGTCGTCACCTGGCCGGGTGGGCGTTTCGCGGCGGGAGCGCTGCCCGACGGCCACCCCTTCGGCCACCTGCTGCTGCACCACTGCAGCTGAACCACGTCACGCCTCTGCCGACCTGCGATGCTGGGCCGGTGACCCTCTCGCGACGGCGGCTGCTCGTGGGCGCGGGCGCCCTCGCCGCTCTCGTCGGCTGCGCGACGGACGAGCCCTGGCGAGACGCCCGGGGTCGGCTGCGGATCGCCACGGGCAACCGGGGGGCCGTGTTCGACCGCTACGGCGCTGCACTGGCCCGCGAGACCAGGGTGGTCATGCCCGACGTCGACGCCACGGAGGTGCTCAGCCGCGGGTCGGTGGACAACACCCGGCTGCTCTTGCAGGGGCGCGCCGACGTCGGCTTCTGCCTGGGCGACACGGCGCGGCTGGCGTTCGACGGCGCGCCGCCGTTCGACCGGCCCGCCGGTCTGGTCGCGGTGGGCCGGCTGTACGACAGCTTCCTGCAGGTCGTCGTGCCGCTGGAGTCCCCGGTCCGGGCCGTGCAGGACCTCGACGGTCGACGTGTGGCGGCGGGACAGGTCGGGTCGGGCACCCGGCTGGTGGTCGAGCGCTGCCTCGCCGCCGCCGGGCTCAGGACGGACGCGGTCGACGTGGAGGACCTCTCCCTCGGCGACTCCGTCGCCGCGCTGGAGACCGGGCGTGTCGACGCGCTCGCCTTCGTGAGTGGCTTCCCGGTGCCCGCTCTCGTCGAGCTCGGCCGGCGACAGGCCCTGAGGGCCCTCGACCTGGGCGACCTCGTCGGTGTCCTGGCCGCGCGTCCGGGCGGCGAGGAGTACGTGGCAGGTCCCCTGCCCGCCGCCCCGTACCGGCTGTCCGAGCCGGTGCGGACGGTGAGCGTGAAGACCTACCTGCTGGCTCGTCCGAGCCTGGACGACGACCTCGTCGGCGGGTTCGCGTCCGTCGTCTTCGACCGCCAGGACGCACTCGTCCGACGCGTGCCCGACGTCCGTCAGCCCACGCTCGCGGCGGCCATGTTCACCCAGCCGATCCCGTTGCACCCTGGCGCGGAGGCCTTCCTGCGGCGTCGGCTCGACCGGGGAGCGTGACCTCGACCGCGAGCCCCGGACGAGCCGCCCGGCGGCGGGTGGAGCCGCCGGCGTCGCGCACCCGGAGCTCCAGGATCGAGAGCCCGAGCCCGGTGCCGGCCACGTCGGCGTGCCGGTCCAGCCGGTGGAAGCGCCGTCCCACCTCGGCCGCCTCCTGCGGCGTCACCCCCGCCCCGTGGTCGCGCACCAACAGCCGGACCGTCCCTGAATCGGCAGTGAGCTCGACCTCCACGTCGGCGTCCGGCGCGTACTTCGCGGCGTTGTCGAGCAGCACGTCGACGACCGTGGGGACGAGATCCTCCTCCAGCACCGCCGGCACGACCCCGTCGGGGACGCGGGCCCGCAGGTGCGTCCCGAAGAGCGGTTGCCAGAGCTCCACGCGGCTGCGCACCTGGGCGGCCACGTCGACGTCGAAGAGCTCCCGGTCGAGGCTGCCCACCCGGCTGATGGCGATGACGTCCTCCAGCGACTGCGCCATCCGCTCGGTCTCCGCGAGCACCGGCACCACCGACTCGTCCTCGCGGGCGAGCCGCTCCAGACGCAGCCGGATGGCCGTCAACGGGTTCGCCAGCTGGTGCGACACGTCGGCGACCAGGTCGCGCTGCTGCTGCCGCGCCTGCTCGACGTCGTCGACCATCTGGTTGAACGCCTGGACCAGCCGGCGCAGCTCCGGCGGCCCCTCCACCGGGCCGACGGCGGACGCCCGACCCCGGCCGAGCGCGTGGACGCGGTCCTCGAGCTGCTCGACGGGTCGCACGATCCAGCGCACCAGCGGGACGCCGACCAGCCATCCGAGCAGCACCAGGAACAGGAGCGCGGCGAGCGAGACCAGTCCCATCACGCGCGCGACGTCGGCGCGCGGTCCGGAGGTGTCCTCCACCATGACGACGGCACCCAGCACCTGCGCGTCGCGCCCCACCGGCGTGGCCACCACCAGGTCGTCGTCGGCCCACGGCCACAGGGGACCGGGAGCGGTGGTCGGGGTGCCGGCCAGCGCGGCTCGGACGGCGGTGGGCAGGCCCGGCACGCCCTCCGGCAACGGTGCACCGCCACCGCCGACGACGCTGCCGTCCGTGCCCACCACCCAGGTCCGGGTGCTGCCGACCACCTCGTCGAAGCGGGCCAGGTCGCCCGCCAGGTCGGGCAGCCGCACGCCCGTGGAGCCGTCGTCCGCGAGCGAGGCGAAGCGGGTGGCCGCCGCGAGCCGCTGCTGGTGCAGGTCGACGGCGCGGCTCTCGGCGTACGAGCGCAGCAGCGGGACGGTCAGGAGCACGAGCACGGCCACCGCGAGGGACACGCTGAGGACCAGCAGACGACGCCTCACGCCACGCCGCCGGGGCGAGCGAGCCGGTAGCCGACGCCGCGCACCGTGTCGATCACCACCCGCTCGGACAGCTTGGAACGCAGCGCCGCCACGTGCACGTCGAGCGTCCGGGACGCTCCCACCCAGGTGGTGTCCCACACCTCCTCCATCAGGGCGGCCCGCGTGACCGGCTCGTCCGGCGTACGGGCCAGCGCGCGGAGCAGCTCGCACTCCTTGGCCGTCAGGTCGACGGACGCGCCGTCGGGGAAGTGGACCCGTCGCGCCTCGACGTCGACCTCCAGGCCCGCGTCGACCCTCGGCGGGCGGCTCACCGGGCCGTGCGTGCGGCGCAGGACGGCGTCGACCCTCGCCAGCAGCACGTCGGTGCTGTACGGCTTGGTGACGTAGTCGTCGACGCCCGCGCGCAGTGCCGCCACGACGGCGCCCTCGTGACGGCGGGCGGTGAGGGCGACCACCGGGACGTCGGAGCGTGCGCGCACCTGCTGGCAGACCCAGAGCCCGTCACGGTCCGGCAGGCCCATGTCGAGCAGGACGAGGTCGGCGTCGTCGACCAGGGGCATGGCCTCCTGCGCCGTCGGCGCGTGCCGCACCGTCCAGCCGCGGTCACGCAGCACCTGCGTCAGCGCGGCCGCCACGCCCGCGTCGTCCTCGACGATCACCACTCGCACCGCACGTCCTCCCGTCGACCCGATGGTGCCACGACGCGGACGAGCGGACCCCGACGCCGGGGCCCGCTGGTCCGACGTGGAGGTCAGCGCGTGTTGACGACCTCCCGGTCGCGGGCCACCTGCTCGGTGTCCAGGTAGGTGACCGAGCGGTTGCGCAGCGCGAACACGTACACCAGCAGGGAGACGCCGATCGCGATCGTGACGTAGACGGCGAACGCCCCCAGGGCATCGCGGCTGATCGCGGCCTCGTAGACCAGCGGAGCCGTGCCGCCGAACATCGAGTTCGCCAGCGCGTACCCCAGGCCGACGCCCAGCGCCCGGATGTGGGCCGGGAAGAGCTCCGCCTTCACGACGGCGTTGATCGACGTGTACCCGGTGAGCAGCACGTACGTCCCGGCCAGCATCAGGAACGACGCCATCGGTGTGGTCACCGTGGGCAGGACCGTGAGGAACGTGTAGGTCCAGAGCACACCACCGATGCCGAAGGCGACCAGCAGCGGCTTGCGACCGACCCGGTCGCTCAGCAGGCCGCCGAGCGGCTGGATGAGCATGAGCAGGACGAGCGCGGCGAAGTTGATCCACGTGCCGGTCATGCCCTCGTCGGCGTACGTCGACTTGATGATGAGCGGCCCGTTGACGCTGTAGGTGTAGAAGGCGATCGTGCCGCCCAGCGTGATCAGGAAGCACAGCAGCAGCTGCTTCGGGTAGGTCGTGAGGAGCTCGACCATGGAGCCCGAGCGACGCTCCTCGCCGGTCTCGACGAGCGACTCGTCCATGCTGCGACGCAACCAGAAGACGACGACCGCACCGACCGCGCCCATGAGGAACGCGACGCGCCAGCCCCAGGCGGCGATCTGCTCGTCGGTGAGCAGCGCCTGCTGGACCAGCAGCGTCAGCTGGGCGAGCACGTGGCCGCCGACGAGCGTCACGTACTGGAAGGAGGAGAAGAACCCGCGCAGCCCCGGCGCCGCGGCCTCGGACATGTACGTCGCCGACGTGCCGTACTCACCGCCCGTGGCGAAGCCCTGCAGGAGACGGCAGAGCACGAGCATGACGACCGCGCCGCCTCCGATCGTCTCGGCGGTGGGCGTGACCGCGATGAGCAGCGATGCCCCGGCCATGATCGAGATGCTCAGGACGAGCGCCGGACGTCGGCCGTGCCGGTCCGCGTACCGGCCGAAGAACCACGAGCCGATCGGGCGCATCACGAAGGTGACCGCGAAGATCGCCATCGTGTAGATGCCCGCGTTCGGCTCGCCCTCCGCGAAGAAGCTGCTCGACAGGTAGCTCGCGAACACGGTGTAGACGTAGACGTCGTACCACTCGACCAGGTTGCCGAGGGAGCCCCGGACCGTGTTGAACACGGCGCGACGGATGCCCGGTGCGTCCTCCTGCTGGGTCTGCGGTGTCTTCTGGCTCATGGTGGTCACCTCGTGGCCCGCGGGGTGGGACGTCGCGGGAGGGGCCCTGACTCGCCGCGACCCCTGACGCTAGGTGTGACCGCCACCACGTGGCACCCGTCACGCCCGAGGCTTTACACAGGCTTTGCACTCGCCACGGCTCAGTCCTGGACGGCCTTCGCGATCGTGACGCAGCGGGTGGTCCACGAGCGGTCGGCGTCGTCGAGGGGCCGGCCCGCCTCCTGCGCGTCCTGCAGGGTCCAGAGCGCGTTGAGCATCATCCGCACGACCACCCAGTCGCGCACCCGGTGCTCGTCGAGCCCGGCGACGTCGACCACGGTGTGGAAGCGGCGGCGCACGGCGAAGCGGACGTCGCGGGCCGACGCGACCTCGTCCCACCGGTTCCACAGCAGCGGGGCGGGCTCGTAGGCCGGGTCGCCGCTGATCCCCTTCGGGTCGATCACGAGCCACGGCGTGCCATCCCCGCCTGAACCCTCCGCGCGACGGCTGGCGAGGACGTTGGCGTCGTGGAGGTCGGCGTGGATGGTCAGCCCGTCGGTGCCAGGGTCGCTCGCGAACGCGCGGCCCAGCGAGACGGCCTGCTGCACGAGCCGGCGCGGGGCGGGCACCACGTCCTGCGCGGCGGCCAGCTGCTCGGTCCACCGCACCACCAGCGTCGAGAGCGGCACCAGACGACGCGGGGCGGTCACGTGCAGGGTCGCGTAGAGCCCGGCCACCACCTCGCACGCGTCGAGCACCGGCAGCGACGACAGGGCCGTCGGACCGGCACGCTCCAGCAGCAGCGCTCCACGGGCCGGGTCGGCACGCAGCAGCCGCACGGCTCCGCGCCCGTCCCACGTGGTCAGCGTCAGGTGCTCGTGGCGGGACTCCTCGTCGACGTGTCCGACCTTCAGCACGGCCTCGACGCCACGCTCGGTGAGCACCGGCAGCACCAGCGCGACCTCGCCGTGCACCGGGTCGCCCGTCACCCGCAGGGACCACTCGGCGAGGAGGTCGTCGACCGTGCGTGGCAGGGCGTCGACGAACGCTGCCCAGCGCGGACCCCGTCGAGCGAACGCCGCGACCGCGGCCGGCACCTGGATCACGGCTGGACGGGAGCCTCCGGGTCCTGGTCCTCGGCCGTCGGGTCCTCGGTGGGGTCCGGGTCGGCGGGCGAGGGCGAGGAGGTGAGCGGCAGCTCGGTGTAGTCGCCGACGTCGATGACGCCGGCGGGCGTGAACGTGACCACCTGCAGCCCGACCGGCGCACCGTCGGCGTCGAAGGTGACGATCGTGACCTGGGCGTCGCGCCGCAGGCTGCTGCCGAGGGCGATCGGCAGGACCGCGCCGCCGGTCGTGCCGGTCGTCAGCCGGGTGGTCGACCGGCCGTCGGGACCGGCGATCGCCCGCGGGCCCACCTGGTAGTGCAGGTGCCCGGTGAGCACGAGGTCGACGCAGCCGCTGGCCGCGACCTTGCGTCCCGACGCCCACGAGTGGACGGCGAGCACGCCGACCCGCTCGCCGCGCTCGTCGGCGTCGCACGCGGTCGACGTGAGCTCCTCGTCCTGGTCGTCGAGGGCGGTGTCGCGGGTCTTCGCGTCCTCGGTGTAGCCGGTGAGGGTCGTGCCGCGCGGGTCGGTGTCGCCGAGGAAGCGGACGCCATCGACCTCGACGGGATCGCCGTCGAGCACGGTGAACCCGGCTTTCTCCTGGTCCTTCGTCGTGCGGCGGGAGTCGTGGTTGCCGCCGATGGAGACGACGTCGAAGCCCTTGAACGCCCGGGCGAGGGAGTTGATGCTGAACGTCTCCCACGCGCCGCCCTGGGAGGTGTCGTCGCCGAGGTCGATCAGGAGGCGGGCCTTCGCGCGGTCGGCGATGTTGCGGGCGACCGGGTCCATGCCGATGTTGTCGTGGCGGTCGGTGACGACGAGCGCCGTCGTCTCGCCGTCCTCGGGCTCGCGGACGCGCACCTGCGTCGCCTGCTCCTCGAGCGCGCCGTAGAAGCTGACGGAGTCGCGGTAGAGGTACAGCGCACCCTCCACGAGCGCGCGGCTGCTCGTGGTGGCGCTGCCCTGGGCCAGCTGCAGCCGGTCGAGCACCGGGTCGGCGGGCAGCTCGGGGAACACCTCGCGCGCCGCGGTCCACGTCTGCGCCGGCTCGGCGTCCTGACGCTCGGGCAGGCTGACCAGCACCAGCGCGCCGACCACGACGACGACGGTGGCGACCCCGCCCGCCACCTGCCCGCGCGACGGCTGCACCATCTCGCGGCGGATCCGACGCCGACGGTCGGCACCGACCGCACGCCAGCCGAGCACGAGGACGGTGACCGTGAGGACGCCGACACCCAGACCGCGCAGGGCCGCCTCGGCCGCCATGTCGGTGACGGCGGCCGTCACCTCGCGCACCTCGCCGCTCGGCTGGGCGGCGATGGCGGCGTCGCGCTGCAGCAGCTCCTCCAGGCCCACCGCGTCGGAGTCGCCGAGCCGGACGTTCACGCCGACGCCGAGCGGCGCGTCGACCGGGACGCGCACCTCCGGCAGCAGCGGTCCGAAGTCGATCGTCGCGTGCCCGTCGACCTGGGGGCTGACGACAGCCTGGTGCGCACCGATGGTCAGGTGCCGCTCGCTGTGCAGGAACGTCGACGTCGCCACCGGTAGTCCCGTGAGGACGGCGGCAGCGAGCAGGACGAGGCCGACCGCGATCTTGCGCACCCGTCCACCCTAGAAGGCCCCACGCCTGTCCCACCGCCCAGCCCGAGGTCCCCGCGTTCTGTGGACTTCGCGACGGTTTCTCGCACAGGAACCGTCACCGGCTCCACGAAACGCGGGGAGGGGCGCTGGGGCGGGGCGGGGTGCGGTCAGGAGACGCGCGAGAGCCAGGTCTGGGTGGTGCCGACGGTGGTGAGGAGCTGGGTGGCGCGGGTGAGGACGACGTAGAACGTCCGCCAGCCGGCCTCGGACTCCGCGATGATCGCGTCGGGCTCGACCACGACCACCGCGTCGAACTCCAGGCCCTTGGTGTCGAGACCGTCGAGCACCCGCAGGCGGTCGTGGGCGGCGAGCCGGTCGGCCAGACGGGCCCGCAGCCGCGGCAGGTCGGCGCGGGCGGCGACCACCGCGACCGTGCCCTCGACCCGCTCGAGCATCGTGTCGGCCTCGGCCTCGACGGCGTCGAGTAGCGCGGCGTCGGCGACCCACTCGTGCCGTGGCGCCTCGCCCGTGCGGCGCACGGCCTCCGCGAGGTCGGCACCCGGGATCGCGACCTGCGCGACGTCGGCCGCGAGGTCGTAGATCTCGGCGGAGTTGCGGTAGTTGGTCGAGAGCCGGAACCGGTGCTCGACCTTGCCCTCCAGCGCGGCGACGCGGGCCTGCTCGGCCTCGTCGGCGTGCGGCCACGACGACTGCGCGAGGTCGCCGACGATCGTCCAGCTGGCGTAGCGGCCGCGCCGGCCGAGCATCCGCCACTGCATCGGCGAGAGGTCCTGCGCCTCGTCGACCAGCACGTGCGCGTAGCCGTCGTCGTCGATGCTCGTGGTGGAGCGCAGCTCGTTCTCGACCTCGCGCTCACGTCGCTCGAAGCTCATCAGCTGACGCGGCACGTCGTCGTCGCGCTCGTCGTCGGGCGGCACCTCGCCCAGCAGGTAGCGCAGCTCGTCGACGAGGGGGACGTCCTCGATGGCGGGGACGCCCGAGGCCCACGACGTGACCATCGCGTCGAGCTCCTCGCGGGAGAACGCGCCGTTGGCGAGCTCGCCGACCCGCTTGGGCAGGGTGCGCCAGAGCTCGACGGCGTCGACCGGAGGCCACCACGCCTCGACGAAGTCGACGTAGCGGTGGTCGGTGGTGAGCTCGTCGAGGAAGCCCTCCTCGCCCTTCTCGAGCGCCCGCTCGCCCGACACCTGCTGCCACAGCGCCCGCGCCACGGCGGCCGGCGCCTTCGGGTAGGCGCGGTTGCGCGGCAGGTTCGAGAGCAGCCCACGGCGGATGTTGGCGAGCTTCTTGGCGTCGAGGACGAGCACGTCGTCCTTGTAGAAGTACCGGAACGACGTCGGCTCGCCGGGCTGCGGCGAGGTGGCCAGGCGCCGGAGCACGGGCAGCATGCGCGACGAGCCCTTGGCCGCGGCGGCGACCGGCTCGTCGTGCTCGCGCGCGCCGACCCCGTCGACGACCTCGCCCAGCGAGCGCAGCGTCACCGCGGTCTCGCCGAGGCTCGGCAGCACGCGCTCGATGTAGCTCATGAACACCGACGACGGGCCGACGACGAGCACGCCACCGGACTCGAAGCGTCGGCGGTCGGTGTACAGCAGGTAGGCCGCACGGTGCAGCGCCACGACGGTCTTGCCCGTGCCGGGGCCGCCGCCGATGATCGTCGCGCCGCGGCTGGGCGCCCGGATCGCCTCGTCCTGCTCCTTCTGGATCGTGGCGACGACGGAGTGCATGGTGCTGTCGCGGGCCCGCGAGAGGCTGGCGAGCAGCGCGCCCTCGCCGACGACGACCATGTCCTCGGGGGCGTTCTCCGCGTCGAGCAGGTCGTCCTCGACCCCGACGACGGTCTTGCCCGAGCTGCGCAGGACGCGACGGCGGACGACGCCGGTGGGGTCCTGGGCGGTGGCCTGGTAGAACAACGCCGCCGCCGGCGCACGCCAGTCGACGAGCAGGATCTCGCGTTCGGCGTCGCGGACACCGATCCGGCCGATGTACCGGGCCTCGCCGCCCTGCAGGTCGAGCCGGCCGAACACGAGCCCGTCGTGCGCGGCGTTGAGCGCCGACAGGCGGCGGGTGGCCTGGAAGACCATCGCGTCGCGCTCGACCGGACCGCCCTCGTTGCCGACGTGCCCGCGGGCGAAGCCCTCGGTGACGAGCGACTGCGCCACCTTGGTGGACTCGTCGAGGCGACCGTAGACGACGTCGACGTACGCCTGCTCCGCTGCGATCTCTGCGGCGGCCTGCTGCTCGGAGGACACGCCTCTCCTCGGCTCTCGTGGGTCGTTCTGCGAACTCCCCATGGTACCCGCCGTCCGGCCACGAAAACCCCACCGGCCCAGGGTCCGTGGGACGCCCGTCCTGTCGTCAGCGCACGGTGACCCGACGCTTGGTCGAGCGGGCCTCGGCCTTCGCGTCGCCGAGGTACTCCACCGTGTACACCCGCGTGCCCTTGGCCTGTCCCGTGACGGTGACGACGGCACGACGCGTGCCCCGGTAGCTCGTGAGGGTCGCGCTGCGCAGCGTGCGCGAGCCGAGCCGGACGCGCACGGTCCCCGTGGGGGTGGCGCCGCTCGCGCGCACGACGACGGTGAACGTCGCGCTCCGGCGACCTCCGGTGCTGGTGACGGCGAGGGCGGGCTGCGCCTTGACGGTGCGCGACGCCGACGTGCGCGACGCGGTGGCGTGCCCGGGCCGCGTGGCGGTGACCCGGACCGTGAGCGGACGTCCGAGGTCGGCGGTGCCGGCGCGGTACGTCGGACCGGTCGCCCCCGTGACGACCTTGCCCGACCGCAGCCACTGGTACCCGAAGGACGTCGAGCCGGTCGTGGGGTCGCCGGCGTCCCACGTGCCGGGCGAGGCCGTGAGGGTCGAGCCGGGTCGGGCGGTCCCGGTGACGGTGGGCGCGGTGCGGGCGGTCAGGGCGGCGGGAGCGACGGTGCGCGCGGCCGACGTCGTGGTCACGGGCCGCGACGTCGCGCCGCTGGCCGCTGCCCTGGCGGTGGTGGGCGTGGTCGCCGTCAGCGGCGGGTCGGTCACGGTCCGCGGCTGCGAGACCACGGTGAGCGAGGTGTAGCCGGGGGCCGAGGCGGTCACGCGCAGGACGAGCGCGTGACCCACGTCGGCGGCCGTGGGCACGTGCTCGCTGCCGGTGGCACCGTCGACGACGACGCCGTCGCGCAGCCACTGCCGGGCGAGCGTCACGTCGGCCGGCGACCACGTCCCGCTGGACGCCGTGGTGCGGGTGCCGACCACGGGGTCGCTCGTGAGGACGGGCGGGGAGGTCGACGCGAGCGTCCCCGGCGCGACCGTGGCGGGCGTGCTGACCGCGAGGGCGGAGCGGTACCCCGCCCGCGAGGCGACCACGCGCACCGCGACCGCGCGTCCGACGTCGACGGCGCCCGGCACGTAGCTGCGACCGGTGGCGCCGGTCACGGGCGTGCCGTCGCGCAGCCACTGGTAGGCCACGTCGGTCGCGGCGGGCGTCCAGGTGCCGGGGTCGGCGGTGAGGGTCCCGCCGACGACGGCCCGTCCCGTGACGGTGGGGGCGGCGACCGGCCGCAGGGTGCCGAGCTCCGAGCCGACGACCACGTCGACGCCCGGCGTGAGCGACCCGGCGACGACCTCGACGTCGGCAGCCGAGGAGAACGCGGTGCCGCCACCGTGGTGGGTCGTGCGGAACGGCTCCTGCCGCTCGACGACCCGGACCCGGTACCGGCCGGGCGGCAGCTCGACCTGGTACGCGCCGTAGCCAGGGGTCGTGCGCTCCTGCTCGACCCAGCGGCCGGCGTCGGTGTCGAAGCGGAGGAAGACCGCCTCCAGCTCCGGCGGCGCGTCGGCGAGCGCCGCGGCGTCGCTGATGCTGCCCGTCACTCCGGTGGCGGCGGCGAGCGTGGCGTCGACGCCGCCGACGTCGGTGGACGCCACCCGGACCGCCCGAGCCGTGGCGAGGTCGGGGCCACCGGCGAAGGTCGTCGCGTACCCGAGCGGCAGCCCGTGGAAGCCGACGCGGTAGACGCCGGGCGGCACGGCGAGCGCGTACCTGCCGTCGGTGCCGGAGACCGCGCGGCCGACCACGACGGCGGTGTCGTCGCGGGGGTCGTAGCGCCAGGCGCGCACCTCCACGCCGGCGGCCGGGCGGGCGTCGGGCCCTGCGAGCCGGCCGGTGACGGCGCGCTGGTCGGCCAGCGTCACCGTCCGGGTGGTGGTGCCGGTCGCGAGCGCGAGGGACGACAGCGTCCAGCGGACGTCGCCGTCGAGCACCACCTCGACCGTGTAGGTGCCGGCGGGAGCAGCGAGTCCGTAGGCGCCGGTGTCGTCTGTGGTGGTCTCGGCCACGACGTCGCCCCCGGCACCGGAGGCGTCCAGCGGGCGGACGAGACGGACCACCGCGTCGCCCACACCGGCACCGGACGCCGTCTGCACCCGACCGACGAGGCGGGGGTTCGCGGCGAGGGTGACGTCGCGGCCGGTGAGCGTCGCGCCGTCGGCCACGACCACCCGCGTCGCCGAAGCCCAGGTGCTGGCGCCGGCGAGGTACTCGCCCCGGTGGTCGCCCGAGGGGTCCTCGAACGCGAGCACGTACCGCCCTGCGTCGACCTGCACCTCGTAGCGGCCGGCGGAGTCGGTGCGTGCCGAGGTGACGGGCACCAGGTCGTCGCTGCCGCCCTGCAGCACGCGGACGTCGACCCCTGCGAGCGGTCCCGACGGGCCTCTCACGGTGCCCTGGACGCGGGCGCTGACCGTCTCGAGCCGGACGTCGCGGCTGACGAGCGACCCGGCGACGACGACCGACGGCGCGGCGCCGACGGTGGCGGAGCCGGGGCCGAAGGTCGTGCGGTGACGGTCCGCCGAGAAGCCCAGGCGGTAGGTCCCGTCGGGCAGGAGCAGCCGGTACCGGCCGTCGGCGGCCGTGGTGGTCTCGTCGAGCACGACCCACTCGCCGTCGCGCAGCACCGAGGCGCTCACGCGGACGTCGGCGAGCGCGCCGCCCGTCGCGGTGGTGACGGTGCCGCGGACGCCGGAGCGCGACCGGGCCGCCAGGACGGTGTCGCGCGCGAGCACGTCGGCGTCACCGACCGTGACCGTGCGCGCCGCCGCGAGCGAGGCGGCGTCGTCCCAGAACTCGCCTGCGAGGTCGTCGGTGCCCTCGACCTGCAGGCGGTAGTCGCCAGGGACGACGGGGGCGGACCAGCGGCCGGAGGCGTCGGTCGAGACGCGGTCGGCGACGACCCAGCGGGTCTGGCCGGCGACGACGCGGGGCGCGTGGACGACGACGTCGGTGCGCACGGGCGACCCGTCCGGCCCCGTGACCCGGCCCCGGATCGCGAGGGCGGGCGCGAGGTCGACGGTGCCGACGTCGCCGCCGCGCTGGCCGACGAGGAGCGGGTCGTCGACGACGCTGCGCGTCCACGTGCGGTAGCCGCGGGCGCGGACCTCCACCCCGTACGCGCCCGGGGCGAGCGGCACGCCGAACACGCCGTCGGGCCCGGTCCGGTCGCGCGCGACCTCGTCGCCTGAGGCGTCGAGCGCGACGACGTCGGCGTCCTCGACCGGCTCGCCCGACGCGTCGCGCACCAGGCCGCGGGCCGTGGGCAGCACGGCGAGGTCGGCGTCGAGGACCACCGGGGCCGAGCCGAGGTCGACCGGCGTGGCGTCGGAGCGTCGGGTCTGGTCGGCCCAGAACTCGGGCCGGTACCGGGCGTCGCCGGCGAACCGGAAGCTGTAGCGACCCGCCGCCAGGCGCACCGACCAGCGACCCTGGGCGTCACCGGTGACGGTCTCCTGCTCGCTCCACAGTCCCGTGGCGGCGTCGCGGACGAGCACGGTGACCTCGGGGCGACGCACGGCCGCGCCCCCGGCCGTCACCCGTCCCGAGGCGACGGGCAGCGGGGTGAGCGTGACGTCGCGCCCGGGCACGTCGGCGGTCGTCACCGTGACCGGGTCCGACGCAGCCAGGGTGGCGCGGTCGTTCCAGTACTCGACGACGTGGTCGGGGCTCTCGAACGCGAACCGGTAGCTGCCGGACGGCAGCGGCACGGCCCACGTGCCGTCGGCGGCGGTCGTGACCACGCGGACGGAGTCGGTCTCGTTGGCACTCGCGTAGGCACGCACCTCGGCTCCGGCGACGGGCTCACCGCCAGAGCGGACGGTGCCGGAGACGACGGGGTACGGAGCGAGGCGCGCCACGACCCCGGTACGGCCCGACGTGCCGACCGTCAGGGCGGTCGAGGCGGCGAGCGTGGTCTGGTCGTCCCAGAACTCCGGCTTCCACCAGCCCTCGGGGTCGACGTACCCGACCGCGTAGGTCCCCGGCTCCACCTGCACCGACCACGCCCCGGTGCTGTCGGTCGTCGTCTCCTGCACGGCGACGCCCGCACGCGTCGTGACAGCCACCTCGATGCCCGAGAGGCCGGCGCCGGACGTGCCGACGACGCTCCCGGACAACGCCACGGGCGCGGCGTGCGCGGGCGCGACACCGAGCAGCGTGGCCAGCACCGAGACGACGAGCAGCACGCAGCCGCGCGCCGCAGCGCGTGAAGCACCCATGCGATCTCCCTTTTCGCACCAGGCGGACGAGCCTCCAGCATGAGCGGTCGGCGGCCGTGGCGCAGCGAAATCGCGAAGGTGGTCGTGCGTCAGTCGCCCCCGGCCGGAGCCGGCGCGTCAACGGGCGGAGCCAGGTGCCGCACGAGCCACTGCTGGGACGCGTCGAGCCAGTCGCGGTAGTGGCCCATCGCGCAGTGGTCGTCGTCGGGGTAGAGCAGGAGGCTCGCGCCCGGCGCCTGCTCGGCGAGGTCGATCGAGTCCTGCGTGCTCAGCAACGTGTCGTGGTCGCCGTTGACGACCAGCAGCGGCACGCGGACGTCGCGGTAGCGGCGGCGTAGCGACAGGGTGCGGAGCCGGTGGCTCATGGTGAGCAGGGCACGTGAACCGGTGACGGCCTTGAGCGCCTCGAGGATCACCTGCGGCAGACCGATCGCGTTGCCGGGCAGGAACGTGCGGCTGGTCGGCGCGCCGCAGGCGACCGCACAGGTGAGCCGCGGCTCGGCCACCGCGAGCCGCGCGGCCCAGTAGCCGCCGAAGCTGACACCGACGACCCCGAGCCGCGTGCCCTCCACCCGCGGGTCGCGGACGAGGTGGTCGACGACGGCGCCGTACACGTCCTCCGAGGCCGGCGACATGGGCTGCCCGTAGGCGTAGCTGCCCGGCATCTCCATGACGAACGTGGCGAGCCCGCTCTCCCGGTAGCGCAGCAGTGGCAGGAGCAGCTCCTGCACCGTCCCCTCGAGCCCGTTCGTCACGAGCACGACGGGCCGCGGCCCCCCGTCCCTCGGGGTGACGAGGTAGCCGCGCACGACGTCGCCGTCCACCGGGACGTCGACCGGCCGGACGTCGACGCCGAGACGTGGGGTCACCACCGGCACGAGCGCGTCGAACAGGCGACGGCTCCGCCAGTACGCGCGCATCCGGCCCGGCGTGTGGCCCGGGAACGCCGCCACCTGCTCGAGGGTGAGGGCCTTGACCCAGGCGTCGAGCGCGGTGAACGCGTCGAGCACCTCGGGCCGGCCGGTCCCGACCACGCGCGACACGTCGTCCGGCGTCGGCTGCGGACCGTGGTCGGCCATCAGCACCGCGGCGTCCTCGAGCGTCCCGAGCGCCACGTCGGGCAGGACCACCTCGCCCGACGTGGCCGCGGAGACGAGCCGACCGGACAGGTCGGTCCCCGCGACGCGGCCCAGCGCCGACTCCGCGACCGTCAGCTGCTCGGCGGCGAGGCGGTGCCAGTACGTCGTCCACCCGCGGTCGCCGAAGGTCCGGCACCGTGCAAGGTGAGTCGCGACGACCGCCGGGTCGAGCCCGCCCATGTTGCTGTAGCGGAGCACGAACAGGGCCGGCAGGAACGGGGCCGTCCCGGTGAACCGCGCCGCGAGGCCCGTGGTGCGTGTCGCGGCACAGGTGGTCACCAGCAGACGACGGACGAACGAGGCGGATCCGGAGGACGACATGGCTGCTCCTGTGACGACTGGTCGGCACTGTAGCCGCTGAGGTACCTTCTGCGGAACAGGTGTTCCGGAAGGTGGTGGCGACCGTGCAGGTCCGACGGATCCGCGTCGATGGACAGGTGCGCACGCAACGACGCACCGACGGCGCGTGGGAGCCGGCCGACGCCAGCCTCACGCCCTGGGACGTCCTCGGGCGCGCGTGGGACGACCCAGCGCCGGAGGACGCAGCACCGGACGACTCTGGCACGCTGCTGCCGTTCCAGCCGCTCTCCTTCCGCGACTACATGCTCTTCGAGCAGCACACCATCGACGCGTCGCGCGGGCTCGTGAGGCGCTTCCACCCCGCGCAGTACCGCGCCGCCCGCGCCGTGGAGCTCCTGACCCGCCGTCCGTTCCCGGCTTTCCGCCCCCACCAGCTGCTGCAGGAGCAGCCGATCTACTACCTCGGCAACCACCTGACCTTCGTGCCCAGCGGCACCGAGATCAGGCCGCCGTCGTACTCGAGCGCGCTCGACTACGAGCTCGAGCTGGGGTTCGTGCTCGCCCGGCCGCTGCTCGACGCGACGCCGGAGGAGGCGACCGCCGCGATCGGCGGCTTCGTGCTGGTCAACGACCTGAGCGCGCGCGACGTCCAGCGTCGAGAGATGGCCAGCGGGTTCGGGCCCCAGAAGTCCAAGCACTTCGCCAGCTCGATGTCGGAGGTGCTCGTGACCGCCGAGGCGGTCCTGCCCCATGTCGACGCGCTGCAGGGACGGGTCGTCGTCAACGGCGAGGTGGTCGCGGAGGTCTCGACGGCCGGGATGCGCTGGAGCCTCGGCGAGGTGCTCGCGCACGCGTCGCGCAGCGAGCGGCTCCTGCCGGGCGAGCTGTTCGCCACCGGCACGCTGCCGGGTGGCAGCGGCATGGAGACGGGTCGCTGGATCGGCCCGGGCGACGAGCTCGAGCTCGTCCTCGACGGGGTGGGCCACGTCGTGCACCGCGTGCTCGCGGCATGAGCCGCACCACGGCCGACGCCTCTCCGGCCCCGCGGCGCCGGCAGCGCGAGGAGCTGCGCGAGGTCCTGCTCGACGTCGCCGAGCGGTCGTTCGCGCGCTCCGGGTACGCGGGGGTCGGGGTCCGAGAGATCACCCGCGACGCCGGCGTCCGCACCGCGACGGTCAGTGAGGTCTTCGGGGGCAAGCGCGAGCTGTTCCGCGCGGTGCTGCTGCGCCGGGTGGAGCCGCTGAACGCCGAGCGTCGGACCCGGCTGGCCGCGGCGAGGTCGCTGGAGGACGTGGTGCGGGCGTTCACCGAGCCCATGCTCGAGCGGGCCGGACGGCCCGGGTGGGCGGACTACTTCCGGTTCGTGGCGCAGCTGTCGGTCTCGGCCCTGCCGGAGCAGGTGCTCGTGGCCGAGGAGTACAACGCGATCGCGGCGACGTTCGTCGGCCGGCTCCAGGACCTCTACCCCGACGCCCGACCGGTGGCCGTGCTCGACGCCTACCTGTTGCTGGTCTCCTCGAGCCTGCAGCTCTTCGCCGGTCCCGGTCGCTTCGAGTACCTCACCGAGGGGACGCCCGGCGCACCCGACCTCGCGATGCGCCACGACTGGCTCGTGCGGTTCGTGGTGGGCGGTCTGGACACGCTGCTGCGCGACGCGTGAGCGCCGTCAGCCGCGCAGCACCACGGGCCGCACGGTGAGCTGTTGCGCCGAGGTCTGCGCGCAGGCCTTCGTGGGCATCGGGACGAAGACGGCGTCGCGCTGGTTCGGCGGGTAGACCCGCAGACCGCGCACCGACGTCGTCGTGCAGGGCGCGAAGTTCCCGGCCTCGGCCACCTGCAGCAGGGCCTCCGCGCTCGCGCCGGGCGCGAGGGACACGACGGCCGGCGTGCCCTGACGTGCGGCGGGCGCACCCACCTGACGTCCCTGCGAGCCCGTGACGAAGGAGACCCCGGGCCACCCGGTCATCAGGCAGGTCGTGCCGCCGGTGTTGCGCAGCAGCACGTCGTCGAAGGTGCTGCCGGCGGCAGCGCCGTTCGGGTCGGGTCGCACAGTCACGCGCAGGTCGGCGGTGGTGCACGTCGGCGCCGACGAGGCGGACGGGGAGGAGGTCGGGGTCGGCGGCGCGGACGCGGACGGTCCCGTGGAGGCTGGCGCGGTGGTGGAGGTCGGGGAGGGGCGCCCGGACCCGACGGACGGGTCGGAGGCGTCGTGCGAGGAGCAACCGGCCGTCAGCAGGAGCAGCGCCCCGGCGACGACGAGAGGCAGAGTCTTCATGCTCTCGACGCTACGACCGAGCCGAGGGTCTGCCGAGGCCTGCGGAAGGACTCTTCGCGTCTTCTTCCTCTTCGGCCGCCGGGTCGAACGACCCCGAAGGGACGCGGTTCCACGGATTTCAGGTCGCCGGGCCCGCCGCGGGTCTAGCCTGCGAGGGCACCCCTGGAGGCCCTCATGATCCGTCGACCCGAGCAGCGTCGATCAGCGCACCGTCGTCCCACGAACCGGACCGTCCTCGCAGCACTCGCCCTCGTCGCCGGCAGCGTCGCCCTCGCCGCGCCTGCCGAGGCCGCGACCTACGGCGTCACGCTCACCGCGAGCCACGCCCAGCGCGACGTCGGCCAGAAGCTCACGCTCAGCGGCAAGGTCAGCGGCGCGAAGGCGACCGGCAAGAAGCTCGCCGTCCAGCGCCGTGTCGGCACAGGCGCGTGGAGGACCATCGCCACGCCGCGCACCACGAAGACCCGGACCTTCTCCTCCCGCGTCACCGTCAGCCGCACCGGCACGCAGCAGTACCGCGTCGTCGCCCCGGCCGCCGGCTCCACGCAGCGCGGCGTCAGCCCGGCCCGCACCGTGACGGGCTGGACGTGGCTCGACCTCTACGACGAGTCGTACTACTCCTCCGGCGGCGTCCAGCGCGGCTGGGTCGGGACCGTCAACGGCGGCACGCCGCCGCGGGAGACGCTCGGGCTGTACAGCAGCGACGGGAACGCCGGCAGCCACGGGTTCGTGGGGTGGCGCTCCGAGGGCCAGTGCGACCGCGTCACCGCCGCGATCGGCATGTCCGACAGCGACTCGACCGCGAAGTACGTCCGGCTCGAGGCCGGCGGACCTGCGCAGCTCCTGGAGGTGCAGCCCAGCGAGATCACGAAGGTCGACGTGCCGCTCGTCGACGACGCGGGCTTCTCGCTGCGACGGTTCGAGGGGTCGGGTGGCGGCTACGTGGTCGTCGAGTCGCCCCGGGCGCACTGCCGGGTCGACCGGATGCCGATCGCCTACGACTGACCGGCCCTGTCGGTCAGCGCTTGCGCTGCAGGAACGCTGTCATGGCCTCGCGTGCCTCGTCGCTGCCGAACAGACGCGCCGACTGCGCGGCGACGTCGCCGCCGAGAGCGTCGATCCGGGCGACGAGGTCGTGGTTGAGCAGTCGCTTCGTCTCCCGCAGGCCCTGCGGGTAGCCCTGCACGAGGCCGTCGAGCACGGCCGAGACCGCGTCGGCGAGGTCGGCATCGGGCACCGCGCGGGTGACGAGTCCGGCGGCCTGCGCCTCGCGCGCGTCGAACTGACGGCCGGTGAGGAACAGCTCGGCCGCGGCCCGGTCGGTGAAGCGTTCGAGCAGCGTGAGGGAGATGACCGCCGGCGCCAGGGCGAGCCGCACCTCCGTGAGCGCGAACGTCACCGACTCGGCCGCGACCACGACGTCCGCGGCCCCGACGATGCCGAGCCCGCCCGCCCGCACGGGCCCCGCGAGCTCGACCACCACGGGCGTGCCGGCGGTCGCGATCTGGCGCTGGAGCGCCACGATCGCCCGCGCGCCCTCCTCCATCCCGCCGCTCGCCGCCTCGGACAGGTCGGCGCCGGAGCAGAACACCCGGTGCGCCGACCGCACCAGCACCGCCCGCACGTCCGCGTCGGCGTCCGCCTGCGCGAGCCGGTCGGCCATCTCCGTCACCAGCTGACGACTCAACGCGTTCCGGTTGTGCTCGCTGTCGAGCGTCACCGTCGCGACCCCGTCGGCGACGTCCAGGTGCACCAGCTCTGCCATGACCAGCTCCTCAGCTCTCGTCGGCGCCCGAGATTCCCAGGTCGACCTGGTAATCCCAGCGAAGCACGGAGTGCTTTCCGTGCAAACGTCAGAAAATCGTGCCTCGCTGGGAGATTCCCAGGTGGACCTGGGAATCTCCGCTCAGTAGGACTTCGGCAGCCCCAGCGAGAACTGGGCGACGAAGTTGAGTGCCATCTCCTTCGACACCGGCGCGATGTTGCTGAGCCGGGAGGAGGCGACGGCCTGGACGAGACCGTACTCCAGCGCCAGGCCGTTGCCGCCGTGCGTCTGGATGGCCTGGTCGACGGCCTTCGCCGCCGCCTCGCCGGCCGCGACCTTGGCCATGTTGGCGGCCTCGCCGGCGCCCATGAGGTCGCCGGCGGCGTAGAGCGCGGCGGCCTTCTGGGTGAGCAGGCGGGCCATCTCGACGTCGATGTGCAGCCGGGCGAGGGGGTGGCTGATGGCCTGGTGCGCGCCGATCGGCTTGCCCCACACCTCGCGCTCCTTGGCGTAGGCGACGGCCTTGCGGATCGCCCAGCGAGCCGTTCCGGTGGCCATCGAGGCGGCCATGATGCGCTCGGGGTTGAGGCCCGCGAACAGCTGCTCGAGGCCGGCGTCCTCCTGGCCGACGAGTGCGTCGGCGGCCACGCGCACGTCGTCGAAGAACAGCGTGAACTGCTTCTCCGGGCTCACGACGCCCATCTCGATCTGCTGCTTCGTGAATCCGTCGGCGTCGGTCGGCACCATGAACAGCGCCGGCTTCAGCTTGCCGGTCCGGGCGTCGGAGTACCGGGCGACGACGAGCAGGTGACTCGCCTCGTCGACGCCGGAGATGTACGTCTTGGTGCCGTTCAGCACCCAGCTGCCGTCCTCGGCCTTCTCGGCGTGCGTGACGATGTTGTGGGAGTTGGAGCCGGCGTCGGGCTCGGTGATGGAGAAGGCGTACGTGGCAGTGCCGTCGGCCAGGCCGGGCAGCCAGCGCTCCTTCTGCTCCTGCGTGCCGTACTGCGCGATGGTGGTGCCGACGATCGCCGGGCTCACCACCATGAGCAGCAGCGGGCAGCCCGCCGTCGCCAGCTCCTCGCACACCGCCGCGAGGTCGCCGATGTCGCCGCCCCCGCCCCCGAACTCCTCGGGGATCGACACGCCGAGGTAGCCCAGACGTCCCGCCTCCGCCCACAGCTCGGTGGTCTTGCGGCCCTCGGCGGCGGCCTCGTGGAAGTACTTCTCCCCGTACTTCGCGCCGAGCGACGCGACGGCCTTGCGGAGCTCGCGCCGCTCCTCGGACTCGGTGAACTGGCTCATGCTGGATCCCCTTCGATGACGGCCAGGACGGCCCCGGACTCGACCTGCTGGCCCGCCGTCACGGCGAGCTCCGCGACCACGCCGTCGGTCGGCGCGGTGATGGTGTGCTGCATCTTCATGGCCTCCAGGACGACGACCACGTCGCCCTTCTCGACCTGCTGACCGGCCTCCACGCCGACCTTCACGACGCTCGCCGGCATCGGCGCGAGGAGCGAGCCCTCCGCCAACACGTCGGCGGGGTCGACGAACGTGGGGACGACGTCGAACGACAGCGACCCGGCGGGGCCGTCGACGTCGACCGTCTCCTCGCCGACCGCGACGCGGTAGGCCTCCGTGACCCCGTCGACGGCGAGCACCACCCGCTCGGGCTCGACGGAGACGACGTCGGCGAGGTCGCTGACCAGCCTGCCGCCCTCGGCCCGGTACTCGACGACGAGCTCGTCGTCGCCGAGACGCAGCCGACGGGTGCGCGGCTGGCTGGGCACGTTGCGGAACGCGGTCGGGATGCGGGAGAGGACCGGCGACGACGTGGACGCCGACCGTGCCTGCGCGAGCGCCGCCGCGAGGGCCGAGCGCTGCAAGGCGTCGTCGTCGAGCAGCGGACGGGTCCAGGCCTCGATCCGCTCCCCGAGCAGCGCGGTGTGCACGCGCCCGGCGGCGAACTCCTCGTCGGCGAGGGCCCCGCGCAGCAGCCCGAGGTTCGTCGTCAGGCCGTGCACGCGCGTGCGACGCAGCGCGTCGTCGAGCCGGCGCACCGCCTGGGCGCGGTCGGCGCCGTGCGCGACGACCTTCGCGATCATCGCGTCGTAGAAGTGCGTGACGACCGAGCCGGACTCCACCGCGGAGTCGGTCCGCAGGCCCGGGCCCTCGGGTACCTCGAAGGTGCGCAGGATGCCGGTCTGCGGCGCGTAGTCGTCGGCCGGGTCCTCGGCGTAGAGGCGCACCTCGACGGCGTGGCCGGTCGGTCCGGCGGGCTGCTCGGCGGGCAACGGGTGGCCCTCGGCGACGGAGAGCTGCAGCGCGACGAGGTCGACGCCGAACACCTCCTCCGTCACGGGGTGCTCCACCTGCAGGCGGGTGTTCATCTCCAGGAAGTAGACGCGGCCGTCGTCGGCGTGGCCGTCGGCCACGAGGAACTCGACCGTGCCGGCACCGACGTACCCGACCGCCTCGGCGGCGTTTCGCGCCGCGTCGTGCAGGGTGCGGCGCACGGGGTCGCTCAGGTTCGGCGCGGGGGCCTCCTCGACGACCTTCTGGTGGCGCCGCTGGAGGGAGCAGTCGCGGTCGCCGAGGATCCAGGTGGTGCCGTGGGTGTCGGCCAGCACCTGCACCTCGACGTGGCGCGCGGTCGGCAGGTACGGCTCGACGAACACGGTGTCGTCGCCGAACGCCGATGCCGCCTCCGCGGCGGCTGCCGTCAGCTCGCCCTCGAGGTCCTCCGCGCGCTCGACGACGCGCATGCCGCGACCACCGCCGCCGGCGGACGCCTTCACGAGCAGCGGGAAGTCCTCAGGGCGTGCGGTCCCGGGATCGACGCTGAGGATCGGCACGCCCGCCTCGGCCATGAGCTCCTTGGCGCGGATCTTGCTGCCCATCGCGTCGATCGACTCGGGCGTGGGGCCGATCCACGTGAGGCCGGCGTCGGCCACCGCACGCGCGAAGCCGGCGTTCTCCGACAGGAAGCCGTAGCCGGGGTGGACGGCGTCGGCGCCGGCGCGGCGGGCCGCGTCGACGACGAGGTCGGCGCGCAGGTAGGTCTCGCCGGGCGCGTTCCCCTCGAGCCGGACGGCCACGTCGGCCTCGGCCACGAACGGCGCGTCGGCGTCGGCGTCGGAGTGGACGGCGACGGTGCGGATGCCGAGGTCGCGGCAGGTGCGGAACACCCGCCGCGCGATCTCCCCCCGGTTCGCCACCAGGACGGTGCGGATCATGAGGAGGTCCTTTCGATCGTCAGCAGGAGCGCTGATCCGGCCAGGGTGGTCTCGATACGCCCGGAGCACGCTCCTGCGGCCCCCGCAAGCGGGAGGTGCCCCCAGCGGCTCCGCGCTACTCGACCAGCGACACGGTTCCGCTGGTCGAGTAGGCACGACGGCGAGCGCCAGCGAGCTGGTCGTGACGTATCGAGACCACTCGGCAACGGATCAGCGTGGAGCGAGTCCCAGCGTCGGCTCGGGGTGGTCTCGATACGCCTCCCCTCGCTGGCGCTCGTGGAGGCACTCGACCAGCGGCGTGCGCGCGTCACAGGCGGAACACCCCGTAGCCGCGGGCGCCCTCGACGGGGGCGGTGTGGATGGCCGACAGGCAGATGCCGAGGATCGCGCGGGTGTCGCGGGGGTCGATGACGCCGTCGTCGTAGCCCATGCCCGACGTGAAGTAGGCGAGCGACTGCTCCTCGATCTGCTGCTCGACGTAGTCCTTGACGCCCTGGAAGCCCTCGGCGTCGAACGGCTGTCCCTTCGACTCCGCCGACTGGCGGGCGACGATCTCCATGACGCCCGCGAGCTGCGCGGGGCCCATCACGGCCGACTTCGCACCGACCCAGCTGAACATGAAGCGCGGGTCGTAGGCGCGTCCGCTCATGCCGTAGTGCCCGGCGCCGTAGGAGGCGCCCATGACGACCGACAGGTGCGGGACCTTGGAGTTGGAGACGGCGTTGATCATCTGGGCGCCGTGCTTGATGATGCCGCCCTGCTCGTACTCCGCACCGACCATGTAGCCGGTCGTGTTGTGCAGGAACAGCAGGGGCGTGTCGGTCTGGTTGGCCAGCTGGATGAACTGCGCGGCCTTCTGCGCCTCGGCGCTGAACAGCACCCCTTGCGCGTTCGCGAGGATGCCGATCGGGTAGCCGTGCAGCTGCGCGTAGCCGGTGACGAGGCTCGAGCCGTAGAGCGGCTTGAACTCGTCGAACTCGCTGCCGTCGACGAGCCGGGCGATGACCTCGCGCGGGTCGAAGGGGATCTTCAGGTCGGTGGGGACGATGCCCAGCAGGTCCTCTTCGTCGAGGACGGGGTCGGCGTAGTCGGCCACCGGCTCGGGGCCCTTCTTGCGCCAGTTGAGCCGGCGCACCACCTGGCGGCCGAGCCGGATGGCGTCGTGCTCGTCGGCGGCGAGGTAGTCGGCCAGGCCCGACGTCTTCGCGTGCATCGACGCGCCGCCGAGCGACTCGTCGTCGGACTCCTCGCCGGTGGCCATCTTCACGAGCGGCGGTCCGCCGAGGAACACCTTCGCGCCGCCGTCGACCATGACCACGTAGTCGCTCATGCCGGGGATGTAGGCGCCGCCCGCGGTCGAGTTGCCGAACACGAGCGCGACGGTGGGGCGACGGTCCTCGCTCGCGCGGGTGATGTTGCGGAAGCTGGCGCCGCCGGGGATGAAGATGTCCTTCTGCGTCGGCAGGTCGGCACCGCCGGACTCGACGAGGTTGATCGTCGGCAGCCCGTTCTCCTCCGCCACCTGGGCGGCGCGGAAGCCCTTCTTGACCGTGACGGGGTTGGACGAGCCACCCTTCACGGTCGGGTCGTTGGCGACGATCATGCACTCGACGCCCTCGACGACGCCGATGCCGGTGATGATCGAGCCGCCGACGGTGAAGTCGGTGCCCCAGCCGGCGAGCGCGCCGAGCTCGAGGAACGGGGTGTCGGGGTCGACGAGCAGCTCGATGCGCTCGCGGGCGGTCAGCTTGCCGCGCGCGTGGTGCCGCGCGACGTACTTCTCCCCTCCCCCGGCGAGCGCCTTCGCGTGCTGCTCGGCGAGGTCAGCGACGCGCTCCAGCATCTGGGCGCGGTTGTCGGCGTAGGCGGCCGACGTCGGGTCGATGGTGGTCTTCACGGCATGCCTCTCAGTAGCCCAGCAGCTTCGCGGACAGGTCCTTCATCACCTCGGTGGCGCCGCCGCCGATGCCGAGGATGCGGGCGTCGCGGTAGTGGCGGTCGATCTCGGACTCGCGCATGTAGCCCATGCCGCCGAAGACCTGCACGGCCTCGTGCACCACGTGCTCGACGGCGGCGACGGCGACGTTCTTGGCGGTGACGGCGTCGAGGATGAGCGACGGGTCGGTCTTGGGCGTCTCCAGCGAGCGGACCAGCGCCTGCCGGGTCAGGGCCCGCGCGGCCGACGTGCGGGCGTGCATCTCGACGAGCTTGTGGCGGATCACCTGGCGCGCGATGAGCGGCTTGCCGAACGTGTCGCGCTCGCGGGCGTACGCCACGGCGAGGTCGAGTGCCCGCTGGGCGGTGCCGTACGCCTGGACGGCCAGCCCGAGCCGCTCGCCGACGAACTGCTGCATGACGAGGTAGAAGCCGCCGTTCTCCTCGCCGACGAGGTTCTCGACGGGCACGCGGACGTCGTCGAAGGCGAGCTCAGCGGTGTCGGAGCAGTGCCAGCCCATCTTGCGCAGGCTCCTGCTCACCGTGAAACCGGGCGTGTCCTTGTCGATGACGAGCAGCGAGATCCCGGCGTGACCGTCCCCGCCGGTGCGGACGGCGGTCGTGACGAAGTCGGCCCGCACGCCCGAGGTGATGAACGTCTTCGCGCCGTTGACGACGTAGTGGTCGCCGTCGCGCACCGCGCGGGTGCGGATGTTCGCGACGTCAGAGCCGCCGCTGGGCTCGGTGACGCCGAGCGAGCCGATCTTCTCCCCCGCCAGCGTCGGCCGGACGTACAGGTCGACGAGCCGCGAGCCACCGGCGCCCGACGACGCCGCGTCGATGATGTGCGGCAGGGCGATGGAGTGCGTGAACAGGCTGGCCTGCAGACCGGTGGAGCCGCCGGCCGCGAGCATCGCCTCGGTGACGACGCACGCGTCGACGGCGTCGCCGCCGGCACCGCCGACCTCCTCGGGGTACCCGACGGCGAGGAAGCCGGCCTTCGCGGTGGCCGCGTGCAGCTCGCGCGGGAGCTGGCCGTCGTCCTCCCACTGCGGCAGGTGCGGCACGATCTCGCGGGTGGTGAACTGCTCGACGGCGGTGCGCAGGGCCTGCCGCTCGGGGGTCGCGAACAGGTCGCTGTGGGAGGTGGTCACGGGCGTCGTCCTTCGAGGAGTCGGGTGGGCACTGCGGTCACGCGGGCGCGCAGCCACTCACCGACCGCCTTGGCCTGCGGGTCGAGCCGGGTCGACGACGACACGCCCTCTCCCAGCAGGCCGTGGACGACGACGTTGACGCCGCCGAGGTTCGGCAGCGGGTGCACGTCGACGTCGAGGTCGGCGGCCTCGGGCAGCATCCCCTGCACCCAGCCGGCGTTGACGATGCCGACGAGCCACGCGACGGCGTCGGCGCGGCGCGGGTGGTCGGCGGGGATCCAGAGCCCGACGTTCGCGTCGCCGCCCTTGTCGCCGGAGCGCGCGTGCACGAGCTCGCCGAGCGGCCGGGGCTGGCTCGCGCCGAGGTCGGGAGCGGCGGTCACGTCAGCCGGCTCCACCGCGACGTCGGCGGTCGTGGCGGGTGGGGCCACGTCCTCACGTCGGCCGTCGGCGTGCACGACGACGTGCGGGACCTCCGACTGCGGCACGTACGCCGGGCGGTAAACGCCGTACGGCGTGCCGCGCCCGGGCGGGGCGGTGAGCGTGAAGCCCGGGTACGACGCGAGCGCGACGTTGACGAACGCGTCGCTGAACGCGCGGCCGACCGGCTCGGGCCGGCTGCTCTTGGCGGCGCACCGCAGGTAGGACGTGGCCGAGGCCTGGGTGGGCGGGTCGTAGACGTCGGTGCGGTCGAGGGTCCACACGAGCTCGTCCGGCGGGTCGTCCTGCAGCGCCGCCTCCACCTCCCGACGCACCCACGCGGCCTTCGCCTCGATGTCGAGTCCGGTGAGGAGCAGGTCGACGCCGTTGCGGAACCCGCCGAGCAGGTTGAGGCAGACCTTCGTGGTGGCGGGCGGCGGCGTGCCGCGGACGCCGCTGATGCGGACCCGGTCGGGGCCCTCCTGCGTCAGGGCGAGGGTGTCGAGGTGCGCGACGACGTCGGGGTTGAGGTAGGCCGGACCCTGCACCTCGTAGAGCAGCTGTGCGGTGACGGTGTCGACGGTGACGGCTCCGCCGGTCTCCGTCGTGCCGGTGCTCGCGTGCTTGGTGATGACGCTGCTGCCGTCGGCGTCGACCTCCGCGACGGGGAAGCCGAGCGGACGCCAGGTGTCGAGAGCGCGGAAGCCGCTGAAGTTGCCGCCGGTGGCCTGCGTGCCGCACTCGATCACGTGGCCGGCGACCAGGGCGCCGGCGAGCGCGTCGAGGTCGTCGCGGCCCCAGCCGTGCGCGTGGATGGCCGGACCCATGACGACCGAGGCGTCGGTGACACGGCCGGTGACGACGACGTCGGCGCCGGCGTCGAGCGCTGCGGCGATGCCGAACGCCCCGAGGTAGGCGTTGGCGGTGAGCAGGCTGCCTCCGCCGACGTCGCTCAGGCCGAGCTCGGCCGCCCGCGGCAGCAGGTCGTCACCCTCCACGTGCGCGACCTGCACGTCGATCCCCTGCTCCTGCGCCAGCTCGCGGATGCGTGCGGCGAGGCCGGCCGGGTTGAGGCCGCCGGCGTTGGCGACGACCTTCACGCCCTTCTCGCGGGCGAGCGCGAGTCCGTCCTGCAGCTGGCGCAGGAAGGTCTTCGCGTAGCCGGCCTCGGGGTCCTTCATCCGGTCCTTGCCGAGGATGAGCATGGTCAGCTCGGCCAGGTAGTCGCCGGTGAGGTAGTCGAGCTCGCCGCCCTCCAGCATCTCCCGGAACGCGGTAGGCCGGTCGCCGTAGTAGCCGGAGCAGTTGCCGATGCGGACGGTCACCTCGGCAGCATCGCACCGGACGTTACAAACAGTCAAGCCTGCTTGTTTGTTCTTGGACGGTCCGCCGACTACCCGGCACCATGAGGGCATGCCCACACCGCCCGGTCTCGACCTCACCGTCGAGGAGCTGCGCGCCGTGGTGCGGTTCGCGGCTGCCTGCGCTGCCGACGTCCTGCCCGTCTTCGAGTCGGCCGTCGACGACGACGCGCGTCCGCGAGAGGCGCTCGACGCCGCGCGGGCCTTCGCCGACGGTGCCGCGCGCTCGAACCGTCAGCGCACGACCGCCTTCGCCGCCCATCGGGCCGCCCGGGACGCACCCGACGAGGTGGCCCGTCTCGCTGCACTGGCCTGCGCGGACGCGGCGGGCGCGGCCTACCTGCACCCGCTCGCCCAGGCGACCCAGGTCGGGCACGTCCTGCGGTCGGCAGCCTGCGTGGCACGAGTCGCCGAGCTGCGCGGCGAGGACGTCGGGGTCGTGCGGGCCACACTGGCCGAGCGCGCCGCGCCTCCTGTGCCCGCGGTGCTGCGCCGTTACCCCCGGCCTCGGCGCGGTCGCACCCGGCTGGAGGAGCTGCTCGTCGTCCTGGACACGGCAGTGCGCGGCAGCGACGCGCGCTGACCTGCCGCATCCACGTGCGAGCGGTCCGCGCTACGCGTTCTCCTCCTCGCGGCTACTGAGTTCTCGGTCGGGCCCGTCTGACCTCGCCTCGACGCGCGCAGGGTGGGACGAACTGCAGCGGCACCGGGACCGTTGCGCCCTCCTCGGAGCAGGGAGCCACCGATGACACCTCACATGACCAGTGGCCCGTTGATCGACCAGGCCGCCCGCACAGGCGGCGGCGACCAGTCATGAGCAGCCTGGTCAACGAGCAGCCGGCGCCCACCACGGGCGGCGTGCCGCTCCCGCAGCCGCGTCCCGTGTGGGTGGGCTGCCTGTGGCAGCACGACGACGGGCCGATGAAGGAGACCGTGCCGGCGTGGGCCACGCACCGGTCGGGAAAGCTGATCCTCTGCGACTTCTGGGACCCGAGGACCGGCGACGAGCGAGCCCACTGGATGGAGGCGTCGTTCGTGCGACCTCGCCCGATCCGCACCCGCACCCCGCAGCTGCGACGGCACCCGGCGGCGGCACCGAGCCCCCGCACCGTCGTGCCGGGCACGCCGCGACCACGGTCGCAGGAGTGACGCAGGCGCCTGCGCTCGGGCCTCAGCGCTCCGAGAGCCGCTTCGGGTCGGCACCGGGGAGTCCGGCGAAGGCCTGCGCGACGTCGAGCCAGTGGTCGGCGTCCGCGCCGTCGGCCCGGACGTCGACGTCGTCGCGGTGCCGCCGCCGCGTCGCGAGCAGCGCGAAGTCCCACGCGTCGCCCGTGACCCGCTGCTCCGCGCCCTCCTCGCCCCACGTCCACCTCTCGCCCGACGGCGCGGTGAGCTCGACCCGCACGTCGCTCGTCGGCGGCTCCTCGCCGCGCATGACGTAGGCGAAGCCGCGGGTGCGGACGCCGAGGTGGCAGACGTGCCGGACGCGGTCGGTCCGGGGCACCTCGATGCCGAACGTCTCGGCGACGTCGTGCGCGTGCGCCCACGTCTCCATGAACCGGGCCGACGCCATCGACGTCGGGCTCATCGGCGGACCGAACCACGGGACGCGCTCCCCGTCCGGCACGGCGCGCAGCGCGTCGGCGAGGGCCTCGCGACCGGCGCGCCAGGCGTCGAGGAGCATCGGCACGGGCTTCGCGGCCCAGGTGTCGGCCGCGGTGTCGACGTACCCGGTGGGGTCCTGCGCGGCCTCCTTGAGCAGCGCGCCGAAGGCCTCGGCGTCGGTGACCGCCGCGAGCGACGTCTCGTCGGTCCAGGCCAGGTGGCCGACCTGGTGGGCGACGGTCCAGCCCTCGGGCGTGGTGACGGCACCCCACTCCTGGACCGGGAGGTCGGCGACCCACCCGTCGAGCTGGTCGCCCTCGGCGGTGAGGTCGGCGAGGACCTGCTCGAGTCGTTCCCGTGGGCTCGTGGATGACATGTCAGCGCTCCAGTCCGGTGTCGAGGGTGACCGCCCAGGCGTCGAGCACGGCGGCCCGGCGTCGGCTGTCGTCGGTGAGGGTGCCGGCGAGCCCGAGCCCGCGCAGCAGGTCGAGCGTGGCCTGGACGAGCTCGCGGTTGCGACCGCGCTGCTCGTCGACGTCGAGCAGCTCGAGCGCGTACGCGTGCGTCTCCCGACCCACCCGACGCTCCAGCGGTGCGACCGCCTCGCGCAGGTCGGGGTCGGTGCGGGCGGCCACCCACAGCTCGAGCGCGGCGAAGAAGACGGGCGACGTGAACTGCGCGGCCAGCACGTCGAGGACGGCGCGCGTCCGCCCGACGTCGGGCAGCGTGCGCACCGCGTCGGCCATCGCGTGCCGGCGACGCTCGGTGAGGTGCTCCACCGCGCCGACGACCAGCGCCTGCTTGCTCGGGAAGTGGTGGAGCTGCGCGCCGCGGCTCACCCCGGCGCGCTGCGAGACGACCGTGGTCGACGTGCCCGACCAGCCGAGCTCCACGAGGCACTCGACGGTCGCCTCCATGAGCCGCAGCCGCATGGCCGCGGTGCGCTCGGCCTGCGGCGTCCGGGTCGTCGTCACGGGAGCATCATGGGCGCACCGCGCACAAACAGGCAAGTCTGACGGTTAGTTCGGAGGTCTGCACGCCCCGCCACGTGGCACACGTCTCGTACGTCCTGCCCACTTCTGGTTCGCAGCGGGGTCGAGGATCGGTACGCTGCGACGCACCCATTCTTCGGAGGACCCATGAGCGACGAGACGCCCACCAGCCCCCCGCCCCCGCCGGCGCCCGACGGCGCGGCGACCCCCGACGCCACCGTCGAGCAACCCGCAGCGCCCGAGGCCGCACCCGCCAGCGGCGGCGGGAACGGCAAGAGAGTCGCGCTCGGCATCGGCGCGGTCGTCGCCGTGGCTGCCGTCGGTGGAGGCGCCTACGCCTGGACCCAGCTGTCCGGCGGCGGCACCCAGCCCCACGACGTGCTCCCGGCCGACACCATCGCCTACGTCCGGCTCGACCTCGACCCGTCGGCCAGCCAGAAGATCGACCTCTTCCGGCTCGCACGCCGCGTGCCCGAGCTGTCGCAGGAGCTCGGCATCAAGGACGAGGACGACGACCTGCGCAAGATCGTGCTGGAGGACGCGCTGAAGGGCTGTGACGACGTCGACTACGCCAAGGACGTCGAGCCGTGGCTCGGCGAGCGCGTCGGCCTGGGCGTCGGCCCGAACCTGCAGGACGAGGAGGAGTCGCTGCGGATCGCCGTGCAGGTCACGGACGAGACGGCCGCGAAGGCCGGCATCGGCAAGCTCTTCGGGTGCAGCGGCGAGGAGTTCGGCATCGGCTTCCTCGACGGCTACGCCATCGTGACGCCCACCCAGAAGAGCGCCGACGCTGCGGTGAAGGCCGCGTCGACGAAGTCCCTCGCCGACGACGCCGACTTCGCACGCGACCAGGACGCGCTCGACGAGCAGGGCGTCCTGTCCGGGTGGGTCGACGTGAAGGACGGTCTCGCGGCGATCAAGAAGGCCGGCATCGACGACGTGCTCGGCCCGGACGCCGCCCAGCTGGAGACAGTCGCCGACGAGACCAGCAGCCTGGCGTTCGCGCTCTCCGCCTCGTCGACGTCGCTCACCCTCGACGCCGTCGCCCACGAGGGCGACAAGCCGACGAAGCTGCCGCAGGTCCGCGGTCTCGGCGCCCTGCCCGACGACACCGTGGTCGGGCTGACGGTGCCGGGCGGCGGCAAGGCCGTCGAGGAGAACTGGGACGAGATCAAGACCAGCCTGGGCGACCTGCTCAGCCTGCGGGACTTCTTCACGGTGCCCGGTCTCGGCTCGCCCAGTCCGCAGCCGGAGTTCGACGCCGAGGCGTACGCGGCCGATCCCGAGGGCTACGAGGAGGAGTACCTCGCCCAGCTGCAGCAGCAGACGGCCCCGCCGTCGGCGAGCAGCGCCGACGTCGACGCGACGCTCGAGGAGATCGAGAAGACCCTCGACGTCACGCTGCCCGACGACCTCGTGACGCTCCTCGGCGACGCCTTCTCGGTCTACGTGGGTCGCGAGGGCCTCGAGGACATCGCCGGACCGCAGGGTCCTGCCGACCCGGCCGACGTGGCCGTGGGTCTCGTGACGGAGGGCGACGAGGCGAAGGCTGCCGACCTCGCCGACCGCCTCACGGCGTCGCTGCAGCGTCTGGCCGGCGTCGAGCTCGCCACGTCGACGGGCGACGACGCGGTCTCGATCGCGACCTCGCCGAAGGTCGCGAAGGAGCTCGTCGAGGACGGCGACCTCGCCGGCACCGACCTCTTCTCCTCGGTGATCGACGGCGACGGCGAGGGCGGCGGCCTCTTCGTCGACGTCGGCGCGATCCTCGACGCCGTCGCCAAGGCCGAGCCCGCTGTCGAGCAGGACGACGTGTTCACCAGCCTGCGCAACATCGCGGCCGTCGGCTTCAGCAGCACGAGCCCGCAGGACGGCTACACCGGGTTCTCGGCGTCGGTCGCGTTCACCGAGCGGAAGCAGTAGTCCTCGACACCCGGGTGGAGGTGTGGGAGGAATGACGGCATGACGTCGTTCGTCTCCCACACCTCCGTCGACTGCTCCGACGCGTACGAGCTCAGCGAGTTCTGGAAGCTGGTGCTCGGCTACGTCGACGTCGCCGACGACCCCAACGAGCCCGGCCACGAGGAGTGCATGATCCTCGACCCCGAGACCGGCCACCAGCTGCTGTTCATCGAGGTGCCCGAGACCAAGACGGTGAAGAACCGCCTGCACCTCGACCTGCGCCCCCGGACTGGCACCCGCGACGCCGAGGTGGCTCGGCTGGTCGCGGCCGGCGCCACGCAGGTCGCCGACCGGCGCGGCATCCACGGCCCAGGGTCGGGCTGGGTCGTGCTGGCCGACCCCGAGGGCAACGAGTTCTGCGTCCTGCGCTCCCCCGAGGAGCTCGCCGGCGAGACGGCCTGACGCAGCCCGGCCTCCGCGCCCGCGGGTGGGCTAGGTGCGGGCGTCGAGCGCCCGGCGCAGCAGGGGGCGCCACCGCGGCTGGTCCACGGTCGTGAGGGCCAGGCCGGCCGTGACCACGACCGCCACGACCCACGCACCGACCAACATGACGGTGACCCCTTCGTGCACCGCGCGCGGCAGGAGCGTGACGGTGCCGAGCACCACCGCGACACCGACGAGGCCGGCCAGCGACAGGTCGATCGCGCGACCCACGGCATCGGTCCAGCTCGCGTCGCGGCGGACCCCGAACCACGCCGCCACCCCGAACAGCAGCACCAGGCTCAACAGGTCGATGCCGCGCGCGAGGGCCACCAGGGGCAGCAGCACGATGACGGCCTGGAGCGGACGGGGGCGCACGGATGCCATCCTGCCAGCCAGATTTTTCTGAAGAATTGGCCAAGAATCGCGCCGATGTGATCGGATGTCCTCACCGTCCCCCGATCGAAGTGAGCCGACCCATGCGCCGACTCGTCCTGTCCCTCCTCCTGGCACCCCTGCTGTGCCTCGTCGGTCTCGCCGCTCCGGCGTCCGCCGCGCCGGTGATCCAGGAGTTCACCGTCAACGGCTCCTCGACCGACCTGACGCTGCAGCCCGGTGAGGAGCTCGACGTCGTCTGGGACGTCACCAGCACCGAGACGCCCACCGTGACCGCCACGGGCACCGGCTGGTCGGGCACGCTCGACCCGTCCGGCACGCAGCGCGTCGCCGGCCCGGAGGCCGGGGAGTCGCTCACGTTCGGCCTGGAGACCACCGACTCCACCGGCACCACGTCGGCCACGACGATCACGGTCACCGCACAGGACGAGCCCGACGGCGTCACGCCGCCGCCTGTCGTCGTCCAGGGCTGCACCGTCGTCGTGCCGCGCTCGGACTCCTTCGACTACGGGCTCGCCTACTTCGGCGACACCGAGGACACCGAGCCCATCGAGGCCGGTACCTACCGGGCCTCCTCCCTCACCTTCGGCGGCAACATCGACGTCACGATCGTCGCCGAGCCGCGCGCCGACGTGACCGTCGCCGACGGCGCCGTCACCACGTGGGACGTCCCGAGCGGCGAGGACTGCCAGAGCGAGCTGTTCTCGGTGAGCACCGCGCCGTGCAGCTTCACGGTGCGCAACATCACCGGCAGCCCCATCGAGTTCCTCTACGGCGACGGCGACGCCGAGCGTGCCGACGGCCAGTTCACGCTGGCGCCCGGCCAGCAGCGCACCGTGAAGACCCCGCGCGCCGCCCTGCTGGCGATCGGCCTGGTCGGCGACGCCGAGGAGGATCCGGAGTTCCAGATCCTCGACGTCAGGGTCCCGCAGACGGGCTGCGACGGCGGTGCCGTGGGCGCCGGCGGAAGCGCCTGGCCGTTCCCGAACAACGCCCCGGCTGCCGGCGTGACGGTCGCCGAGCACGACGGCACCCCGGCCTGGCTGCCGGTCGGCCTCCTGGTCGTCCTGGGCCTCGCCGCCGGAGCCGCGCGCGGCCGTGCGTCGCGCTGATCCACGCCCCCTGGCCGCCGCCGCGCTCCTCGTGGGCGTGGCGGCGGTCGTCGCGTTCCTGCTGACCCGCGGCGACGACGTCGAGCCGCGCCCCACAGCCGGCCCGACGTCGGCCGCCCCGTCGGCGTCCGCCTCCTCCGCGCCGCCGGACGAGCCCAGCGGGTTCACCCCGGCACGGGTGCGCATCCCAACCATCGACGTCGACGCCCCGGTGGTCGGGCTCGGCACGGGCGACGACGGCGCGCAGGAGGTGCCCGAGCGGCTCGACGTCACGGGCTGGTGGCGCGACGGAGCGCAGGTCGACGGCCCCGGCAGCGCCGCGATCGTCGGACACACCGCCTCTCGAGGCACGGCGGTCTTCGACCGGCTCGGCGAGCTCGCCGCGGGCGACCGCGTCAGCGTCGCCGGCCGGCGCGACGGCGAGCGCGCGGCGTTCGTCGTCCGCGCGGTGCGCACGGTCCCCGTCGAGCAGTTCCGCCGCATCGCGCAGGCCGTGTACCGCACGTCGGGCCCGACCAGCCTCGTCCTCATGACGTGCGGCGACTACGACGGCAGCGACTTCCGCTCGACCGTCGTGGTCGTGGCGACCCCCGTCCGGTCCTGAGCCCGTCGGACCTCGTCCGGGTCGCCGTCGGTCAGCCGACGAGGAAGGCGACCCCCCGCACGACCATCACCACGAGCAGGACCTTCGCGACGAGCCGGACGGTCCGGTGTGCGCGGCGGAAGCCCAGGAGGGTGAGCGCGAGCACGAGCGCGCTGAGGAACGGGTTGACCCACAGGAGCGCGAACCCGATCAGCCCGGCGGCGTAGGCGCTGTCAGGATGGTGCCGTGCGAGCGAGCTGCTCACCATGTCTCGTGCCTCCCGTCGGTGTCCGCACGCCCAGCCAAGCGCACATGACGACCCGCGTCTCAGGAATGGGCCGAACTGCCGATGCGGAGAGAACGACGACCGCGCGGCTGAGCCGGGCTCAGCCCGCGCCGAAGAACCAGCGGCGGCGTCCCTCGCCGACCAGCTCGCCGTCGAGCACTGCGTCGTCGGTGCGGGTCGCGGGCTCCTCAGGCACGACCTCGCCGACCACGGGCTCCTCGTGCGTCGGGTCGTCGTGTCGCCGCGGGTCGGCCTCGGTGGAGGTCACCGACTCCTCACCCACCGACCGGCGGGCGAAGTCGGCGGCGAGCCGCAGCGCCTGACGGCTCTCGGGCAGCGTGTCGGCGAGCACCGGGAAGGCGTGCACCTGGCCCCGCCAGAGGTGCGTCTCGACGGTCACGCCGCGCTCGGACAGCAACAGCGCCATCGCCTCCACCTCGGGCCGCAGCATCTCGTCCTCCACCGCGACGAAGAACGTCGGCGACGTGATGTGGTCGGCCGCGTCGAGCGGCGAGACCTCACCCTCGATGGCCGAGCCCTCGGGCAGCCAGCGCTCGCGGATCACCGCGACGCGCCCGATCGGCAGGTAGGCGTCGCGCACCCGGGCCACGCGTGCCACGCCCTCCTTGTCGATGCGGTCGGGGTCGAGGCTCAGCAGCGGCGAGAAGGTCAGCAGGGCGGCCGGCGCGGGCAGCCCCCGGCGGTTCGCCAGCTCGGCGATCTTCATGGTCAGGTAGCCGCCCGCGGAGTCGCCCGCCACGACGATCTTGTCGGGCTGGTCGCTCATCTCCACGAGCGCCGCGTAGGCGCGGATGGCGTCGTCGACCGAGTCCGCCACCGAGCCCTCGGGCAGCTGCACGTACTCGACGGAGATCACCGTCGCGCCCGTGTAGAGGGCGAGCCGCTCGCAGATCCGGCGGTGCGTCTCGATGCCGCAGGAGAAGAACCCACCGCCGTGCAGGTAGAGCAGCGTCATCTCGCTGGTCGGGCCGTAGCGGTGCGTCATCGACTCCACGTGCACGCCGTCGAGCTCGAAGGAGACCGGCTCGACGAAGCGCGACCGCGGACCGCGGGCCGAGAGCTTGTCGAGGGAGCGCAGCGTCGTGAGGGTCCGGTCGTTGAGCGGCGCGAGGCGCAGCAGCGGCTTGAAGACCAGCCGGGTGGTGCGACCAAGGACCCGGCTCTTGAGGCTGACGTCCTCGTGCACCACGGCCTCGTCGTAGACCACCTGCATCGGTCGGTGACGCAGCGGCAGGCCCTGGCGGGCCCGCTGCGTCACGACGGCGACGCGGGGTCGCGGACGCACCGGGGCGGCGGTGCTGGCGTCGCTGTCGGAGCCGACGCCGGGGAGCAGCGCCCTCAGACGACGCAGGACGGAACGCACGGACATACCGTCACCATACTCCCGGTATGCGCAGGTCAGGCGGCCGTGAGCAGGTCAGTCGGCCTGGAAGCGCGCGTCGACCTCGACCCGGACCACGACGTCCTCCGGCACCAGGGCGAGCCCCGAACGGTCGGCGCCGGCGTCCAGTCGGTGCGTCACCGCACCGACGACCACCGCGTCGCCGCGACCGTCGAGCATGCCCGGGTCGGCGAGCTGCAGCGCCACCACCCGACCACGGCGCACGGCGTCGGCGTACGTCTGCGCCTTGGTCACCGCGTCGTCGACGGCGGCCTTGCGGACCTCCGCCTCCAGCACCCGTCGGCTGCGGACGCCGAGGTCCCACTCGATCGGCAGCACCTCCACCCCGGCCACGCCGGCCCAGTGGTCGAGGAAGCCGTTCATGCGCTCGAAGTCGACGAACTCGGCCCGCAGCTGCACCGAGGCCGTGTGCACGACCTCCTCCGACCGTCGGTCACCGACCCAGGGGCGGCTGCCGTGGACCGTCACCTGGTCGCTCGACCACGTGTCGACCGCGCCCAGGGCGGCGAGGTCGCGCAGGTGTCCCGCGAGCGGCTCCTGCAGCGCCGCCGCCCGGTCGCGGACGTCGGCCCGGTCGGTCCCCTCCACGACGGCCTCGAGCCGCACGAGGGCGCGCTCGGCCGGATGACGCGCCTCGGCCACGCCGCGCACGGTGATCTGCACTCCCATCCGGACATTCTCCCCACGATCGCCGACGCGCGCGGACTTTCGCCCCAACCGGATGCGGTCGACCGGCCTGCGAGCGGCTCGTCGAGGACCCCGCACCTGAGGGATCCCTCACCCTAGGATGAGGACATGGTGACGCTCGCCGACCTCCAGGTCCGCTCCCTCGGTCCGTGCACGGTGCCCTCACCTCTGTCGCACTACGTCGGCGGCCGCGCGACCAACGAGTACTACGTGGGCGAGGACGACCGCGTGCTGTTCGACGACACCGTCGAGCTGATCCAGCGTCGCGGCCTGCCGCTGGAGGAGCTGCCGACCTTCGAGACCGGCGGTCCCCGGGCCCGCCTGTTCTTCGACCCCGGATCCGTGCGGGTCGGCGTCGTGACCTGCGGTGGCCTGTGTCCCGGCCTGAACGACGTCATCCGGGCGATCGTCATGGAGCTGCACGAGCACTACGGCGTGCGCGACGTCGTCGGGTTCCGCAACGGGTACGCCGGGCTGGTGCCGGGTCTCGGCCTCGAGCCGGTCGCGCTGACCCCCGACTTCGTCGCCAACATCCACGAGCGCGGCGGCACCGTGCTCGGCTCGTCCCGCGGCGCGCAGGACGTCGGCGTCGTCGTCGACACCCTGCAGGCCCGCGGCATCGACATCCTCTTCGTCATCGGCGGCGACGGGTCGATGCGCGGCGCCCACCGCATCGCCGAGGAGGCGACCGCACGGGGCGCCGACATCGCCGTCGTCGGGGTGCCGAAGACGATCGACAACGACATCCCGCACATCGGGCAGAGCTTCGGCTTCCAGACGGCCTACTCGCGGGCGGCGCAGTCGATCAAGGCCGCCAAGATCGAGGCCGAGGCGTCGCTGAACGGCGTCGGGCTGGTCAAGGTGATGGGTCGCCACGCCGGGTTCATCGCCTGCTACTCCGCCCTGGCCGGCCACGACGCCGACTTCGTCCTCATCCCCGAGGTGCCGTTCGCGCTCGACGGCGACAACGGCCTGCTGGAGCACGTCCGGCGCAAGGTCGCCGCGCAGGGTCACGCCGTCCTGGTGGTGGCCGAGGGTGCCGGTCAGGAGCACCTGCCGCACGACGGCGCTACCGACGCGTCCGGCAACGCCCGCCTCGCCGACATCGGTCGCCTGCTGCGCGAGCGGATCACCGACGACTTCACGTCGCGCGGCGAGGAGGTGCTGTTCCGCTACTTCGACCCCGGCTACTTCATCCGCTCGGTGCCGGCGGAGCCGTCGGACTCGGTGTACTGCTCGCGCCTCGCGCAGACCGCCGTGCACGCGGCCATGGCCGGCCGCACCGACATGGTCGTCGGACGCCGCCGCCACCGGTTCGTGCACGTGCCGATCAGCTACGTGACCCACCGCCCCCACCACGTCTCCCCCGACGGCGACCTCTGGCTCAGCGTCCTCGAGTCGACCGCCCAGCCCTTCGACATGCGCTGACCACCCCGGCGCGACCACCCGGCAACGGATCAGCGCGACCCGACCCCCAGCGACGGCTTGGAATGGTCTCGATACACCTCCCCTCGCTGGCGCTCGTGGAGGCACTCGACCAGTTCCGCTGGTCGTGGAGGCACTCGACCAGCGGAGGGTTCCGCTGGTCGAGTAGCGGGAACGAGCTTGCGAGGTCCCTGCGTATCGAGACCACTCGACAACGGTTCAGCGCGGGCCGAGCCCCAGCGACCACCCAGAGTGGTCTCGATACACCTCCCCTCGCTAGCGCTCGTGGAGGCACTCGACCAGCGGCGCGTTCCGCTGGTCGAGTAGCAGCGACGGCGAGCGCCAGCGAGCTCGTCGGTGCGTATCGAGACCACCCGGCAACGGACCAGGGCGGGCCAGCCTCCAGCGACGGCCTGGAGTGGTCTCGATACGCCTCCCCCCGCTGGCGCTCGTGGAGGCACTCGACCAGCGCCGCGTTCCGCTGGTCGAGTAGCAGGGACGAGCTTGCGAGGTCCCTGCGTATCGAGACCACCGGCAACGGCTCAGCGCAGACCAACCCCCCGGCGACGGCTTGGAGTGGTCTCGATACACCTCCCCTCGCTGGCGCTCGTGGAGGCACTCGACCAGCGGAGGGGTTCGCTGGTCGAGTAGTCCGAGCGAACTTGCGAGGCTCGGACGTATCGAGACCACCCCGCAACGGACCAGCGCGAGCCAGCCGCCAGCGACCGCCCGGAATGGTCTCGATACGCCCGACCGAGCTCCTCCGTCGCCGGTCGACCTACTCGACCAGCGAAAGGTTTCGCTGGTCGAGTAGCGGGGACGAGCTTGCGAGGTCCCTGCGTATCGAGACCACCGGCAACAGCTCAGCGCGGGCCAGCCACCAGCGAAACCTTGGAGTGGTCTCGATACACCTCCCCTCGCTGGCGCTCGTGCAGGCACTCGACCAGCGAAAGGTTTCGCTGGTCGAGTAGCAGGGACGAGCTTGCGAGGCTCGGACGTATCGAGACCACCCCGCAACGGACCAGCGCGGGCCAGCCCCCAGTGACGGCCTGGAGTGGTCTCGATCCGCCTCCCCCCGCTGGCGCTCGTGGAGGCACTCGACCAGCGGAGGGTTCCGCTACTCGACCGGCGGGCGGGGGCGGCGGGTGTAGCCGAGCTCGACGGGGTGGGGTGGGTACTCGCTGGTGCCGGTGCGACCGTCGGGGCGCCAGCCGTGCCGCTCGTAGAACCGGCGGGCGCGGACGTTCTCCTCGAGCACCCAGAGCCGGTCGACGTGCGCGGGGACCTGCGCGAGGACGGCGTCGGCGAGTCCCGTCCCGCGGTGGCGGGCGACGACGCCGAGGTGCAGGAGCGTCGTCCTGTCGTGGGCGAGGTACCCGACTCCCACCCCGTCGACCACCACGACGAAGGCCGCGACGCTGGTCGCCGCGACGCGCTCGGCCCAGCGGTCGCGGACGGCGGCCCAGGGGTACGGCGGGGCGAACACGTGCGCGAGCGCGTCGGTGTTCGCGGCCTGCTCGATCGAGGCCAGCAGGCCCTCGTCACCCTCGGCGGCCGGTCGCAGATCCATCCGTCGATCCTCGCACGTCCCGGATCCTGAGACGTCTTCTCGGTCCCCGGACCCCGTGCCACGGTGGAGACCCACCCCGCGACACCCCGCTCGCGACACCCGCCGCGACAGCTGAGGAGACACCATGAGTGACCAGTGGTCGTTCGAGACCAAGCAGATCCACGCCGGCCAGACGCCAGACCCGACCACCGGTGCCCGCGCGCTGCCGATCTACCAGACGACGTCGTACCAGTTCCGCGACACCCAGCACGCCGCCGACCTGTTCAGCCTGGCGGAGCCGGGCAACATCTACACGCGCATCATGAACCCGACGCAGGACACCGTCGAGCAGCGGCTGGCCGCGCTCGAGGGCGGTGTCGGCGCGCTGCTGTTCGCATCGGGCCAGGCGGCCACGACCGGCGCGCTGACCAACGTCGCCGAGGCCGGCGACCACATCGTCGCGTCGGCCAGCCTCTACGGCGGCACCGACTCGCTGCTGCGCCACACGTTCCCGAAGCTCGGTATCCAGGTGACGTTCGTCGAGGACAACAACAACCCCGACGCCTGGCGCGCCGCGGTGCAGGAGAACACCAAGGCGTTCTTCGGCGAGACCATCGGCAACCCGAAGGGCGACGTGCTCGACCTGGAGGCCATCTCGACCGTGGCGAAGGAGGTCGGCGTGCCGTTCCTCGTCGACAACACCGTCGCCACGCCCTACCTGCTCAACCCGCTCAAGCACGGTGTCGACACGGTCATCCACTCCGCCACGAAGTACATCGGTGGGCACGGCACGGCCATCGCCGGGGTCGTCATCGACGGCGGGACCTTCGACTACGGCGCCCACGGCGACAAGTACCCCGGCTTCACCCAGCCCGACGCCAGCTACCACGGGCTCGTGTTCGCGGAGGCGCTCGGGCCGGCGGCCTTCATCGCCAAGCTGCGCGTGCAGTACCTGCGCAACGTCGGCGCCGCGATCTCGCCGTTCAACGCGTTCCTCATCGCGCAGGGCCTCGAGACGCTCAGCCTGCGCGTGGAGCGTCACGTCGAGAACACCCGCCAGGTCGCGGAGTGGCTGTCGGCCCGCGACGACGTCGCGACGGTGACGTGGGCGTCGCTCGAGGGCAACCCCTACAAGGAGCTCGCCGACAAGTACGTCCCGCGGGGCGCCGGCGCCGTCCTGACCTTCGAGCTGCCCGGTGGGATCGACGCCGGCCGACGGTTCATCGACGCGCTCGAGCTGTTCAGCCACGTCGCGAACATCGGTGACGTGCGTTCGCTGGCCATCCACCCGGCCAGCACGACGCACTCGCAGGGCACGCCCGAGGAGCACGCCGCCACCGGCGTCACCCCCGGTCTGGTGCGCCTCGCGGTGGGCCTGGAGGGCATCGACGACATCCTCGCCGACCTCGAGGCGGGACTGCGCGCGGCCAAGTGACCTCACCGCACCTGACCAGCCAGGATCTCCCTTCCGTCACCGGCGCGTGGCGGGAGGGAGATCCTGTCGGTTCCCGACGCTTCGCCGACGTCGGCGACGTCGCGCTCGAGAGCGGGTCGGTCCTGCCCGACGTCCGCCTGGCCTACGAGACGTGGGGGACGCCGGGCCGCGACGCGGTGCTGGTGCTGCACGCGCTGACGGGCGACAGCCACGTGGTCGGCCCGGCCGGACCGGGGCACGCCAGCCCAGGCTGGTGGGACACGCTCGTCGGGCCCGGCCTGCCGATCGACACCGACCGCTTCCTCGTGGTCTGCGCCAACATCCTGGGCGGCTGCCAGGGCTCGACGGGTCCCGCCTCCGTCGCCCCGGACGGTCGCGCGTGGGGCAGCCGCTTCCCCGACCTGACGGTCCGCGACCAGGTCACCGCGGAGGTGCTGCTGGCCGACGCCCTGGGCATCGAGCGCTGGTACGCCGTCGTGGGCGGCTCGGCCGGCGGCATGCGCGGTCTGGAGTGGGCGGTCGGGCACCCGTCGCGGGTGGAGCGGTTGTTCCTGCTGGCGACGTCGGCGCAGGCGTCGGCCGAGCAGCTCGCCCTGTCGTCGGTGCAGCAGGCGGCGATCACGACCGACCCGCACTTCCACGGCGGCGACTACTACGCCGAGCGTCGCGGCCCGACGAACGGGCTCGACCTCGCGCGACGGGTGGCGCACGTGGCCTACCGCAGCGAGCCCGAGCTCCAGCAGCGCTTCGGTCGCGAGCGCGAGCCCGACGGTCGGTTCAGCGTCGCGTCGTACCTGGAGCACCACGGCACGAAGCTCACCCGCCGCTTCGACGCCGGCTCCTACCTGGCCCTGACGCGGGCGATGGACTCCCACGACGTCGGGCGCGGCCGTGGCGGGGTCGCCGCGGCGCTCGGCCGTGTGACGGCACGGACGGTCGTCGCGGGGATCGACTCCGACCGCCTCTACCCGCTGCACCAGCAGCAGGAGCTGGCCGACCTGGTGCCGGGTGCGGACGGGCTCGACGTCGTGCACTCGGTGCACGGGCACGACGGGTTCCTCGTCGAGCAGGAGCAGGTCGGCGCCCTCGCCCGACGCGCCCTCGCTGAGTAGTCCCCACGATTCGGTACGTCATCGCCCCTCTCGGGGCGAGAAGTGGGCGATGACGTGACGAATCGTGGGGGGTGATCAGGGTGTGGGGAGGCCGACCGTGCCGGCGAGGGTCGCGACGTGGACGTCGAGGAACGCGGCGGGGTCGTGCAGGGTGTCGGGCCCGTACTGGCCGAACACCTCGAAGGCCACGGCGCCGACGAGGGCCGACCAGAGGCCGAGCGCGCGGGCGAGGTTCGTCACGGGCAGCGCCAGCGCGTACTCGGTGCGGATCCGCTCGAGGTCGGTGCGCAGGCTGCGCGGCAGCGACCCGTCGACCTCGCGCAGGTCGCCCCGTCGGTGTGCGTCCTCCAGCACCGTGAGCAGCGCGACGACGACCCTGGTGCCCGGTTCGACCGTCGCGTCCGGGGGTGCCGCGTAGCCCGGCACGGGCGTGCCGTGCAGCAGCGCGAACCGCGACGGCTCGCGCAGCGCCCACGACCGCATGGCCTGGGCCGCGGCCTGCAGGCGACGGACGGAGGTACGCCGTGACGACGCCGCCACCGCCGCCTCGACCTCGGCGCCCAGCTCGTCGTACGCGTCGACGATCAGGAGGGTCAGCAGCGCGTCACGGTCCTTGACGTACCGGTACACGGCCGACGACACCAGGCCGAGCTCCCGCGCGACGGCTCGCAGCGATAGCTCTGCGGGCGTGGTGGTCGCGAGCTGCTCACGGCCGATGCGGACGATGTCGCGCAGGGTCTGCTCGCGGGCGACCTGACGGGGCGTGGGCACGGTGCCACCCTACCGTTCACGACATCGACATGTCGATACAGAGAACACTGCTCTTGACAGCGCGGCGGTACGCGCGCACCCTGGACGCACAACCAACAGAGAGCAGTGCTCTCTCAACGTCAGGAGTCACCATGAGTATCTTGGTCATCGGCGCTGGTCAGATCGGCCCGCACGTCGCCACCCTCCTCGCCGAGCGCGGCGAGGCGGTCACCGTCGCCACCCGGTCCGGGTCGGGTCCCGAGCACCCGCTCGTCACCCGCACCCGCCTCGACGCCACCGACGCCTCCGCGCTCGACCGCGCCTTCGCCGACGTCGACGTCGTGCACCTCTGCGTGCACGCGTCGGCCTACCGCCCCGACGTCTGGGAGCGCGAGCTGCCCCCGCTGGAGCGGGCCGTGCTGGCCGCCGCGGAGCGCCACGACGTGCACGTGGTCTACCCGGAGAGCGTCTACGCGTTCGACACCTCCGGCGTGCTCGGAGCGGCGCCGAGGATCGCACCGCGCTCGGCGATGGGGCGGGTGCGCGCCACCCTGCTGGAACGTCGAGCTGCGTCGACGGCGCGCACCACGAGCGTCGTGGCCTCCGACTTCTACGGCCCCGGCGCGGCGATGGCGCACGGCGGCGACCGGATGGTCGGGCCCGCGGCGTCGGGCCGGACGGTGCGCCCGCTCGGCCGCGTCGACCTCCCGCACGCCTGGACCTACCTGCCCGACCTCGCCGCCGCCATGGTCGCGGCGGCCGACGCCACCGCAGGGCCCGACGTCGTGCTCGCACCGGTCGTGCACGCGTCGCAGCACGAGCTGGCACTGGCCTACGCCCGCGCCGCCGGCCGCGACGACGTCCGCGTGCGGGCCGTGCCGGCCTGGGCGCTGCGAGCCGGCGGCGTCGTCAACGCCGACGTCCGGGCGATGGCCGAGATGTCCTACCTCTTCACCGAGCCGCTGCTCGTCGACGAGGGCGCGACGATCATGCCGGCCACTCCCCTCGACGTCGCCGCCGCAGCCGTCGTCGACCCGGCGTCGCGGAGCACCGTCGCCCGTCCCTGAGCACCGAGGGGGCGATGGCGGTCCACGACGGGACGAGCGTCAGGGTCAGACGAGCTTGCGGACCACGCCGCGCGGCGCGTACCGCAGGACCTGGCCGAGGGGGCCCCACGGCCAGCCGGGCGTGGCGGCGGTGTCGACCTCCTTCTGGATGGCCTTCACCATCGAGCGCACCCCCGTGGGGGTGTCGACCATGAGTCGCTGCTCCTGCTCGACCTGCTCGTTCATCTCCGAGGCGATGTAGCCCGGGAACAGCGTCGTCACGGCGATGTCGAGCCCGCGGCGACCGACGAGGTCCATCCGGATGCCCTCCGCGAGGTGGGCGACCGCTGCCTTGGTCGCGGCGTACGCCGTCATCGAGCCGGGCATGCCGCGCATGGCCGACATCGAGGAGATGACGACGAGGTGGCCGGCCTTGCGCTCGTAGAAGTGCGCCATGGCGGCCTCGCACTGCGCCATCGCCGCGACGACGTTGGTCTCGACGGTCTCGCGGTTCGCGGCGAACGCGCCGGTGCCGATGCGTCCGCCCTTGCCGAGCCCGGCGTTGACGACGACGCGGTCGAGGCCGCCGAGGTCCTGGATGGCCCGGGCGAAGACGTCGAAGACCTGCTCGTGGTCGTTCACGTCGAGCGCGTGCACGACCACCTGGACGTCGGGGTGCGCCGCCGTGATCTCCGCGGCGAGGGCCTCGAGCCGGTCGACGCGCCGCGCGGTCAGCGCCAGGGAGTGACCCTGTGCCGCCAGCTGGCGAGCCATCTCGGCGCCGAGCCCCGAGCTGGCACCGGTGATGAGCACGTTCGTGCGCACGTCAGTCCCTCCGGCCCATGCGCACGGCCGCCTTGGCCATCTCGCGGTAGTACAGCGGCCGCAGGAACCGCTTGGCGGCGTAGGCCAGCTTGCCCTCGCGGTCGGTCAGGACGATGTGCCGGCCCTTCTCGACCTCGGCGATGACGATGGCGGCGATGTCGGCCGCGGTGCGCTTGGAGCCGTCGATGAGCTTGGCCGCCGACTTCTGCGCCGACTCGTCCTTGCCGCGCAGCGAGGAGGTCAGGTTGGTCTTGAAGAAGGTGGGGCAGACGACGCTGACCTGGATGCCCGAGGGCTTGAGCTCGTGGAACAGGGTCTCGCTGAGCGCGACGACGCCGGCCTTGACGGAGTTGTACTCGCTCATGCGCGGCGGGTGGATGAGCCCGGCCGCCGACGCGGTGTTGACGATCGTGCCCCGACCCTGCTGCTTCAGCAGCGGGACGAACGTGCGGCAGCCGCGCACGACGCCGAGCAGGTTGATGTCGACGATCCACTGCCACTGGTCCATCTCCGACAGCTCGATCCGGCCACCCGCCGCGACGCCCGCGTTGTTGAAGAGCACGTCGAGCCCGTCCCACGTCTCGACGACGTGGTCTCGCACGGTGCTCCAGTCGACGTCGGACGTCACGTCGAGGGTCCGGTAGGACACCTCGGGGTGGGCGGCCGCGAGCGCCTGCAGCACCTCCGGGACCTCGGCGTGGACGTCGGTGGCGAGCACGCGACACCCCTGCTCGGCCAGCTGGGTGACGAGGGCGAGGCCCAGCCCGGAGGCCGCGCCGGTGACGAGCACGCGCGTGCCCGGGACGAAGATCGACATGCTCAGATACTAACGGTATCCGAAACTCGTCGTCCACGACCCGGCCCGCCGGGCCCCCACGGTGCACAGGTGTGGACGGCCCTGTGCACGAGTTACACCCGTGTTGTTCACAGGTGTGGACACGCCTGTGCGCGAGTTACACGCGTGTTGTTCACAGCTGTGGGCAACGCTGGGGAGAACGACAGACGTGTGATTCAGCGCACTCAGCCCAGCAGCTGCTGGGAGCGCACCAGCACCGCGACCACCACGGCCGCCCACACGAGGGCGAAGGCCGCCACCTGCACGAGCGTGCGGCGCGTCCGCGGCCCGTAGGCGAACACCGCGCCCAGCAGCACGCCGGCCACGAAGCCGCCGAGGTGGCCCTGCCAGCTGATCGGGCCGAGGAAGCCGATGGCCACGTTGACCGCCAGCAGCGCGAGCAGGCCGCGCACGTCCTCGCGTGCCCGGAGCATGAACAGCAGCGCCATGCCGAACAGGCCGAACACCGCACCCGACGCGCCCGCCGTCCCGCTGAACGGCGCCGACAGCCACATGACGAAGACGCCGGAGACCACGGCGGTGGTGAGGTAGGCGGCGATGAAGCGCACCGTGCCCAGCTTCCGCTCGACGAGCGGGCCGAACAGGTAGAGCGCGTACATGTTGAAGAGGATGTGCAGCGTCCCGAGGTGCAGGAACGCCGACGTGAGCAGCCGCCACCACTGACCGTCGGCCACGCCGACCGGGAACATCGCGCCCTGCTGGTACAGCGGGCTGCGCAGGTCGCCGGTGAGCAGCTGTAGGACGTACACGACGACGTTGATCCCGATGATCACCAGCGAGACCGCACCCTCGCGGGTCTGCAGCGCACCGCCGGCGACCGTGCGTGGCAGGCGCACCGACTTCGCGCCGCGGTTGACGCACTCCGGGCACTGGAAGCCGACGGACGCCTCGTTCATGTCCTGCGTGCAGATGGGCCGCTCGCACCGCTGGCAGCTGATGAGCGCCTCGCGGTCCGGGTGGCGGTAGCACCGGGGCGCGCCGTCGGGGCGCGACCCCGGTGCCGTTCCGGTCATGTCAGCCGCGGTCGATGGTGACCTTCTCGATCACCACGGGCTCGACGGGACGGTCGAAGCCGTCCGTCGGCACCGCGGCGATCGCGTCGATCACCTTCTGGCCGGCCTCGTCGGCGACCTCGCCGAAGATGGTGTGCTTGCGGTTCAGCCAGTCCGTCGGGACGACCGTGATGAAGAACTGCGAGCCGTTGGTGCCCGGTCCCGCGTTGGCCATCGCCAGCAGGTAGGGCTTGTCGAAGCGCAGGTCGGGGTGGAACTCGTCCTCGAACGTGTAGCCGGGGCCACCCGTGCCGGTGCCGAGCGGGTCGCCGCCCTGGATCATGAAGTTGCTGATGATGCGGTGGAACGTGATGCCGTCGAAGAACGGGCGCGTGGCGACCTGGCCGGTGGCGGGGTCGAGCCACTCCTTCGTGCCCTCGGCGAGGCCGACGAAGTTCTCGACGGTCTTGGGGGCGTGGTCGGGGAACAGCCGGACCACGACGTCGCCGTGGTTGGTGTGCAGGGTAGCGCTCAGCGGGGAAGACACGTCAGTCCTTCGGGGGGATCGTGCGGGACGGGACCTTGACATCTTCCCACGACCCGACAACTGCGGCCGGTCGACGCACCGCGACGCGAGACGGCCTGCCGCCCGCTAGCGTGGGCCCATGCGAGAGCACCCCGTCCGACTGGTCCTGGCCCTGCTCGCCGTCGTCGCCGGCATCGTCGTCGCGCGGAACCTCACCGCCGACCGCGGTGGCGTGTACGACCCGGCCGAGGCGGGCCGGTGAGCGCGCCCCGCGTCGACGTCACGCGCGTCGACGACATCGCCGTCGTGACGTTCAGCGCCCCACCGGTGAACCTGTACTCCCTCGAGCTGCACGACGCGTTCGACACCGCGCTCGACGCGGTCGAGGCCGACCTGCCCCGAGCGGTCCTGGTCCGAGCCGAGGGCAAGCTGGTCTCCGGCGGGGTCGACGTCGCCCAGTTCCACGCCCGGAAGACGCAGGAGGACACCAAGGACCTCTACGACCGGATGCTCGAGCTGCCCGACCGCATCGCGGCGCTCGACGTCCCGACGTTCTTCGCGGCCCACGCGCTGACGCTCACCTGGGCGCTGGAGGTCGCGCTCGCCTGCGACGTCGTGCTTGCCAGCGAGAAGGCGAAGTTCGGCCTCGTGGAGCGGGTCATCGGCCTGACCCCGACGATGGGCGGCACGCAGCGTCTCGCGCAGCGTGCGGGCGTCGGCCGGGCCAAGGAGGTCGTGCTCACGGGCGAGCTGTTCGACGCCGCGACCTTCGAGCGCTGGAACGTGGTCAACCGGGTCCTCCCGGTCGACGGGTTCGACGACGCGGTGCTCGACGTCGTGCGGCAGGTCGCGGTGGGTCCGACGCAGGCCTTCGGCGCGGCCAAGCGGATCCTGCGCGCCTACGAGACCGGCGGCGTGCCCGGGGCGAACGAGGTGACGACGCAGATCGCGTCGGCGCTGTTCGCGACCGAGGACCTGCAGCACGGCATGGAGTCGTTCCTGCAGGACGGCCCCGGTCGGGCCAGCTTCACCGGCCGCTGAGGCTCAGCGGGGCGCGGCGAGGCCGTCGTGCTCGGCGCGCAGCACCCGCGTGGTGCGGCGCTCGGCCCAGAAGCTGACGAACGGGATCGTGGCGAGCAGCATCGTCGTGATCGTGAACGTCGGCGACCAGCGGTGCCGGCTGGCCAGGATCGCGACCAGCACGAGCAGCGCCATGAACAGGAAGCCGTGCACCTGGTCGATGACGAGGAAGACGTCCTGGTGACGGTTCCACCAGGAGCCCTCGTCGGTGAAGATCTTGCCGAAGAACCCGGCGAACACGACGAGCAGGTTCACGCCCACGACCCAGGCGAGCACCCGGTAGGCGACAGCGATGCGACTCACGGGGTCAGGCTATCGACGGGGTGGTCGTCGGCCTGACGCGCCGTCGTGTGTCGCTCCCGCGCCTCCTCGACCTGGTCGCGACACATCCGCCACCACAGCGCGACGGCGAACACCGCGAAGACCCACCACTGCAGCGCGTAGGCGAGGTTCTTGAGCCCGACCGTCCACGACACGTCGGGGTCGGGCGGGTCGACGGGCGCGCCGAAGCCGGGGGTGGGGTCGCCCGATCCGGCGAACGCGGTCCACTCCTGCACGAGCCCGTATCCCGACCACAGCCGGTAGGGCAGCTCGTTGACCAGCGACGGCGTCGTGATCGAGGTCGTGACGCGGTCGGCGTCGAGGGGCAGGCCGCCGCCCTGGCTCGGCTGCAGCACCACGCCGAGGTTGACGTCACCGGACGGCACCGGCGGCAGCGCGCCCGGGGCGTCGCTCGAGCCGCGCACGACGAGGAGGGCGCCGTCGGACCCGTCGACCAGGAACGGCGCCACGAGCCAGGTGCGACCGCTACTGATCTCGCCGCGGACCCACACCTGCTGGTCGGCGGGGGCGAACCGTCCCTGCACCGTGACCCGGCGGTCCTGCAGGTCTGCTGCGAACGGACGTCCGAGACCCCAGACCTGCTCGATCGGCGCCGGCGCGGCGGCGGCCGACTCTCGCACGGCGTCGCCCTGGCGCGACTCGTACGCGCCGAGCTGCCAGAACCCGCCGGCCACGCACAGCGCGACGGCGACGACCGCGAACAGGTGCAGCGGCGTGAGCCGCAGCCACAGTCGCGCCGTCGACGGCGGGCTGGTGGCTGCGGCGGGCTCGGGCACGGTCAGGAGGTGAACGGCGTGAGGTGCGGGTACAGCGGGAACCGCTCGGCGAGGGCGGTGGTGCGCTTGCGCAGGCCCTCGACGTCGAGGTCGCCGGGCGTGAGCGCCTCGGCGATGACGTCGGCAACCTCACGGAACTCCTCGGCGCCGAAGCCGCGGGTGGCCAGCGCGGGCGTGCCGATGCGCAGGCCCGACGTGACCATCGGCGGACGCGGGTCGTTCGGCACCGCGTTGCGGTTGACGGTGATGCCGACCTCGTGGAGGCGGTCCTCGGCCTGCTGGCCGTCGAGCTCGCTGTCGCGCAGGTCGACGAGGACGAGGTGCACGTCGGTGCCGCCGGACAGCACCTGGATGCCGGCCTTGCGGGCGTCGTCGGCGAGCAGACGCTCGGCCAGGATCTGCGCGCCCTCGATGGTGCGCTGCTGACGGTCCTTGAACTCCGGCTCGAGCGCCATCTTGAACGCGACGGCCTTGGCGGCGATGACGTGCTCGAGCGGACCGCCCTGCTGGCCCGGGAAGACCGCGGACTGCAGCTTCTTGACCATCTCGGGGTCGTTGGACAGGATCACACCGCCGCGGGGCCCACCGAGCGTCTTGTGCGTGGTGCTGGACACGACGTGCGCGTGCGGCAGCGGCGACGGGTGCAGGCCGGCGGCCACGAGACCGGCGAAGTGCGCCATGTCGACCCACAGGTAGGCGCCGACCTCGTCGGCGATCGCGCGGAAGGCGGCGAAGTCGAGCTGGCGCGGGTAGGCGGACCAGCCGGCGATGATGACCTTGGGGCTGTGCTCACGGGCGAGCGTGCGCACCTCCTCCATGTCGACCAGGCCGGAGTCGTCGACGTGGTACGGGACCACGTTGTAGAGGCGCCCGGAGAAGTTGATCTTCATGCCGTGCGTCAGGTGCCCGCCGTTGGCGAGGTCCAGACCCATGATCGTGTCGTCCTTGCGCGCGATGGCGTGCAGGACGGCGGCGTTGGCGCTGGCGCCCGAGTGCGGCTGGACGTTCGCGTACTCGGCGTCGAACAGCTGCTTCAACCGGTCGATCGCGATCTGCTCGACCTCGTCGACGACCTCGCAGCCGCCGTAGTAGCGCTTGCCCGGGTAGCCCTCGGCGTACTTGTTGGTGAGGACGCTGCCCTGCGCCTCGAGCGCGGCGACCGGCGCGAAGTTCTCCGACGCGATCATCTCGAGCGTCGTCTGCTGACGGGCGAGCTCGGCGTCGAGGAGACGCGCGACGTCGGGGTCGAACGAGGCGAGCGACTGGTTGTGGTCCATGGGTACCAGGGTAGTCGGCCGTCCCCTCCCCGCGTTCTGTTGGGTTGATGACGGTTTCTGGGCGAGAAGCCGTCGCCAACCCCACGAAACGGGGGGACCGCGGGTGGGGGTCAGGCGTCGCCGGCGAGCCCGTGCTTCTCGGCGAGCACGGCGGCCTGGGTGCGGCGCTGCAGGCCGAGCTTGGAGAGCAGCTGGGAGACGTAGTTCTTGACCGTCTTCTCGGCGAGGTACATCTCGGCGGCGATCTGGCGGTTGGTCATGCCCTGGCCGATGAGCGAGAGGATCTTGCGCTCCTGCGGGGTCAGCTCGGCGAGCGGGTCCTTCGGCGCGGGCGCGTTGCGGATGCGCTCGAGCACCTGCGCCGTGACCGCCGGGTCGAGCAGCGAGCCGCCGGCCGCGACCTGGCGGACGGCCTGGACGAGGTCGTTGCCGCGGATCTGCTTGAGCGCGTAGCCGGCGGCGCCGGCCATGATCGCCGAGAAGAGGGCCTCGTCGTCGTCGAAGGAGGTCAGGATGATGACGTTGACCTCGGGGTGCGCGGCCCGTACGTCGCGGCAGACCTCGATGCCCGAGCCGTCGGGCAGACGCGCGTCGAGGACGGCGACGTCGGGGAGCAGACGGGGGATGGACGACAGCGCGTCGGCGGCCGTGCCGGCCTCGCCGACGACCGTCAGACCCTCCTGCGCCTCCAGGAGGTCGCGGATGCCGCGGCGCACGATCTCGTGGTCGTCGAGCAGGAAGATCCGGATCGGCTCGGACATGACAGGTTCACTACCTTCCGTCGCGGACGTCACGACATCTCCTGGGGGACGCTCCAGCGTATCTGCAGACCGCCGTGCGAGGGCTCGGAGAACTCGCAGGTACCTCCGAGGTTCTGCGCCCGGTGGCGCATGTTGCGCAGGCCGTTGCCGAAGGGCTGCTCGGGGTCGAGACCCAGCCCGTCGTCGGTGACGGTGAGCACGATGCCGTCGGTGACGTCGAGGTCGATCGTCACCTCGCCGGCGTGGGAGTGCCGCACGATGTTCGACAGCATCTCCTTCAGCACGGCGGTGAGCTGTTCGGCGACGATGTCGGGCACGACGCTCTCGACGGGGCCGTGCGTGTCGACGACCGGACGGTAGCCGAGCATCCGCTCCGCCTCGCCGACGATCGCGTCGATCTCGAGGCGCAGGTTGGCGGGCACGGACGGCGAGCTGAGGTCGAAGATCGTGCGCCGGATCTCCTTGATGGTCTGGTCGAGGCCGTCGACGGCGTCGGACAGCCGCTCGCCGACCTGCGGCGTCACCGAGGAGGAGATGCTGTCGAGGGACAGGCCGATCGCGAACAGCCGCTGGATGACGAGGTCGTGCAGGTCGCGACCGATCCGCTCGCGGTCCTCGAGGATGGCGAGCTTCGCCTGCGACTCGCGCGCCCGGACGACCTGCATGACGAGCGCCGCCTGCTGGGTGAAGCCGTACGGCAGCTCGGGGTCGAGGCTCCACGACGACGGCGGCTGCTCGGCGAACCAGCCCATGACGATCACGGCGGTGCCGTCGTCGAAGTGCAGCGGGTGCGCCTGCACGGCCTGCAGGCCCGGGAAGGCCGCCAGCGTCTCGTCGTCGATGCGGGTGTCGTCGAGGACGTCGTCGAGCACGACCGGGGCGTGCGTGCGGACGACCTCGCGCAGGAACGGGATGTCGACGTGGTGCCCGCTCGGGTCGGGCTCGATGCCGGTGGACGCCGCCACGACGAACAGGTGCTCCTCGGTCGGCACGACGAGAGCGGCGGCCCCGGCCTCGGAGACCTCGCAGATGCGGTCGACGATGAGCTGGCTGGTGGCCTGGCGCGAGATGGGCCGCAGGAGCGCGTTGGCCACCTCCGTGGTGGCCCTCAGCCAGCGACGCTGCCGCTCGCTCTCCTCGTAGAGACGCACGTTCTCGATGACGACACCGGCGGCCGCCGCGATGGTGACGGCGACCTCCTGGTCCTCCGCGGTGAAGCCGCCGCCACCGATCTTGTCGGTGAGGTAGAGGTTGCCGAAGACGGTGTCGTGCACCCGGATGGGCACGCCGAGGAACGACGTCATCGCGGGGTGGAGGTTCGGAAAGCCGATGCTCTCGGGGTGGTCGCCGAGGTGCTCGAGCCGGACGGGCTCGGGATGGTCGATCACGAGGCCCAGCAACCCCTTGCCCTCCGGCAGGCGGCCGATGAGGTCCTGGTGCTCCTGGTCCAGTCCGTGCACGGCGAAGGTGCCCATGCGGTGCGACGACGGCGAGTCGAGCACGCCGAGGAAGCCGTAGGTGGCGCCGACCAGCTCGCTCGCGGAGTCGACGATGCGCTGCAGCACGTTGTCGAAGGACAGGTCCTGGGACAGCCCGACCACCGCGTCGAGCAGGTGGCTCTGACGCTCGGCCCCGACTCCGGACTCACGCATGGACGACTCCCTCCCGAGCGAGGATAGGGGCGGGACCGGCTTCGTGGGGCGAGTTGACGAGAACCGGATGGACACGAGAGACACGAGTCACGACGACGCGGACCATGACGCCGGACGTCGCGGTCGTCACCGAAACGCAACCTGTGGAGGGCTTCTCGTCACCGTCGGACGCGGCTAGCGTGCCAGCACACGACGCCCGGGCCCTCGACGGCCCGGTCACACCTGCTCAGGAAGGCAGCGCATGCACATCCATCGGGGGGCGGCCGCCGTGGCTGCCACGACTCTCGCCGGCCTGGCGCTCGCGGCGTGCGGCGCCGGGAACACCGGCGACACGGACGCCGGCATCCTCGTCGGCACCACCGACAAGGTCGTCTCGATCGACCCGGCCGGCTCGTACGACAACGGCTCCACGCAGGTCCAGACGCAGGCCTACCAGTACCTGATGAACTTCCCCGCGGGGAGCACGGACCTGACGCCCGACGCCGCGGAGTCCTGTGACTTCGAGACGCCCACGGAGTACGTCTGCACCGTGAAGGACGGCCTGACGTTCGCGAACGGCAACGAGCTGACCGCGTCCGACGTCGCCTTCTCCTTCCAGCGGATCGTCGACATCAACGACCCCAACGGCCCGGCCTCGCTGCTCGGCGCCATGAAGAAGGTCGAGGCGCGCGACGACTCGACGGTCGTGTTCACGCTCGCCGCGCCGAACGACGTCACGTTCCCGCAGGTGCTCGCGACGTCGGCGGGACCGATCGTCGACGAGGAGACCTACCCGGCCGACAAGGTGCTCGACGACGCCGCGGCCGTGAAGGCGCAGGGCTTCTCCGGCCCGTACACGATCGGCAGCTACAAGAAGAACGAGCTGGCCGAGTTCACGCGCAACAAGGACTACGACGGTGCGTTCGGCACGCCGAAGAACGACGCGGTGACGCTGACCTACTACGCCGACGCCAACAACCTGAAGCTCGACGTCCAGAACGGCAAGATCGACGTCGCGTGGCGCTCGCTGACGCCCACCGACATCGCCAGCCTGGAGAAGGCCGACGGCGTCACCGTCCACCAGGGCGACGGCGGCGAGCTGCGCTACATCGTCTTCAACCTCAAGACCATGCCCGGTGACGACGACGCCCAGAAGACGGCGATCCGCCAGGCCGTCGCGAGCTCGATCGACCGCGACGAGCTGTCCGAGCAGGTCTACAAGGGCACCTACACGCCGGCGTACTCGGCCGTGCCGGAGGGCCAGACGGCCGCGACCGAGGCGTTCAAGGAGCTCTACGGCGAGAAGCCCGACGTCGACAAGGCGAAGGCGTTCCTCGACGAGGCCGGCGTGGCCACCCCGGTCGAGCTGAACCTGCAGTACAACCCCGACCACTACGGCTCGAACTCCGACCAGGAGTACGCGATGGTCAAGCGCCAGCTCGAGGCGACGAAGCTGTTCACGGTCAACCTGCAGTCGACGGAGTGGACGACCTACTCCGAGGAGCGGGTCAAGGACGCCTACCCGATGTACCAGCTCGGCTGGTTCCCGGACTTCCCGGACCCGGACAACTACCTGACGCCGTTCTTCGCGCCGAACAACTTCCTCCAGTCGCACTACGAGGACACGACGACGACGAAGCTGCTCGACACCGAGCGCACCGAGTCCGACGCCTCGGCCCGGGCGAAGACGCTCGGCGAGGTCCAGGAGCGAGTGGCTCAGCAGGTGCCGATCCTGCCGCTGCTGACCGGCTCGCAGGTGGCGGTCTCCGGCGACGACGTCGAGGGCGTGGACGACACGCTCGACGCGTCGTTCAAGTTCCGCTTCGCGTCCCTGTCGAAGGGCTGACGCAGGAGGAGGGGGTGGGTCCGTCGGACCCACCCCCTCTCGCGTGCCCGCCCGTCCGACCTCCCTCCACTCCTGAGGAGCCGCATGTCTTCCGCCGAGGTGCTCGCCGCCGGCGAGCCGCCCACCCCCGTCCCGGCCGCACCGTCGGGCTCGCGTCGGGGCCTGCCACCGCTGGCGCGCTACCTGCTCGTCCGGCTGGCGCTCGTCGTGCCGATGATCTGGGTGCTCGTCACCCTCGTGTTCGTGCTGCTGCGGGTGATCGGCGACCCGATCACGGCGGCGCAGGGCGGGCGCCTGACGCCCGAGCAGATCGCCGAGCGCAAGGCCGAGGCCGGCCTCGACCGCCCGCTCCTCGTGCAGTACTGGGAGTACCTGTCGGGCCTGCTGCACGGTGACTTCGGTCGGTCGCTGACCGACAACCAGCCGATCTCGGAGGTGCTGCGCGTCAACGGCGCGGCGACCCTGGAGCTGTCGTTCTACGCGCTCGTCGTCGCGTTCGCCGTCGGTGTGCCGCTCGGCCGATTGGCGGCGCGCTACCGCGACCGGCTGCCCGACGTGGCCCTGCGGCTGTTCGCGATCGTCGCGTACGCCGCGCCGGTGTTCTTCGTCGGTCTGCTCCTGAAGCTGGCGTTCACGCCGTTCGGCTGGCCGTCGTCGGGACGGGCGTCGACCTCGACGCTCCTGACGCTCGAGCAGGTCCGACCGCGCACCAACATCCTGCTCGTCGACGCGATCCTGTGGGGCGACCCGCGGTACGTGCTGGAGGTGCTGCAGTACGCGCTGCTGCCCGCGCTCGCGCTGGGCCTGCTGACCGGTGGCGTGTTCCTGCGCCTCGTGCGCATCAACCTGCTGCAGACGATGCGGGCCGAGTACGTGACGTCGGCTCGGGCGCGCGGCATGGCCGAGGGTCGCGTGATCCGCAAGGTCGCGTTCCGCAACGCCCTCGTGCCCGTGGTGACAGTGATGGGCATGCAGGTCGCGATGCTGCTGGCGGGTGCGGTGCTGACGGAGACCACCTTCGAGTGGAAGGGCATCGGCTATGCGCTCGCGGAGTACCTGAAGGCCCGCGACTTCCTGGCGGTGCAGGGCATCGTCACGGTGATCGCGCTCGTGGTGTGCGTGGCGAGCTTCCTGATCGACGTGATCGTCGCGCTCGTCGACCCGAGGGTGCGGTTCTGATGGCGCGCGCAGGAGTGCAGCGTCTCGTGCCGGGTGTCGTGCGGCAGAGCCACGGTCTGCAGCGGTTCATGCTGCTGCTGGGCTTCGGCCTGGTGCTGCTGTTCGTCGTCGTCGCCGTGTTCGCACCGTGGATCGCCCCCTACGGCTTCGACGCCGACCGCACCACCGACGGCGTCGTGTTCGGCGCACAGCAGGCACCGTCGTCGGCGCACTGGTTCGGGACGACCGTCGGCGGCACCGACGTGTTCTCGCGGGTCGTGTACGGCACGCGGACGGCGATGATCGTCATCGCCCTGGCCGTGGTGCTCTCGAGCGTCGTGGGCGTGCCGCTCGGGCTCGTGTCGGGCTACCTCGGCGGCTGGCTCGACCGCGTGCTCGTGCTCGTCATGGACGCCCTCTACGCGTTCCCGTCGCTGCTGCTCGCCATCGTCGTCTCGATCGTGCTCTCGGGCGGGTCGAGCGGAGCGTTCGGCGGCATCATGTCGGCGGCGATCTCGATCACCGTGATCTTCGTGCCGCAGTACTTCCGCGTCATCCGCAACGCGACGCTGTCGGTGAAGACCGAGCCGTACGTCGACGCGGCACGCGTCGTAGGAGTGCGGACCCCCCGCATCATGTTCCGGCACGTGTTCAGCAACGTGGCCCAGAACCTGCCGATCATCGGCACGCTCAACGCGTCGGAGGCCATCCTCACGCTGGCGGGTCTGGGCTTCCTCGGGTTCGGCATCGAGCCGTCGGCGGCGGCGGAGTGGGGCTACGACCTGAACAAGGCGCTGCCGGACGCGACGAACGGCATCTGGTGGACCGGCGTCTTCCCCGGCCTGGCGATCGTGCTGGTCGTGCTCGGCGTGACGCTGGTGGGCGAGAGCCTCAACGACGTGCTCAACCCGCTGCTGCGCACGCGCGCGGGCGACGGGACCGAGAGCGAGATCCAGCTCGACGACGACGCCGCAGCGACGGTCGCCGAGGACGTGCCGGCGGACGTGCGCCGTGCGGCGGTGCTGTCGTTGTCGGACCTGTCGGTCTCGTTCAGCACCGACGGCGGGCGGGTGCGTGCCGTGCGGGACCTGTCGTTCGACGTGGCGCCGGGCGAGGTGCTGGCCGTGGTGGGCGAGTCGGGCTCGGGCAAGTCGGTGACGGCTCGCGCCGTCCTCGGGCTGCTGCCCTCGACCGCGACGGTCGAGGGGTCGGCGGTGCTGCGGTCGGGCGAGGGGCGGGGCAGCGGTCCGGGCGATCCGTCCCTGCCAGAGCGCGAGCTCGTGGGGCGGAGCCAGCGGGAGCTGCGCTCGGTCCGTGGCGACGAGGTGTCGATGGTCTTCCAGGAGCCGTCGACGGCGCTCGATCCGGTGCGCACGGTCGGCTGGCAGATCGTGCAGGGCATCCGCGCGCACCGGTCGGTGAGCGGGAAGGAGGCGCGGGCGCGGGCGGTGGAGCTGCTGGAGCTGGTCGGGCTGCCCGACCCGGAGCAGCGGGTCGACTACTACCCGCACCAGCTGTCGGGCGGGCAGAAGCAGCGGGTGGTGATCGCGATGGCGATCGCGTGCGACCCGGACGTGATCGTGGCCGACGAGCCGACGACGGCGCTCGACGTGACGGTGCAGGCGCAGATCCTCGACCTGCTGCTGAGCCTGCGCGACCGGTTGGGGACGGCGATCGTGCTGATCACCCACAACATGGGCGTGGTGGCCGACGTGGCCGATCGGGTGGTGGTGATGTACCGCGGCCGTCTGGTGGAGACGGCGCCGGTGGACCGGCTGTTCGCCGAGCCGCGGCACCCGTACACGCGGGCGCTGCTCGACGCGGTGCCGCACCTTGGCCGCGAGGACGGGCCGGAGCCGGTCGACCTGTCGAACGAGGTGGTGCTCGACGTCGACGACCTCGTCGTGGAGTTCGCCGGTCGGCTCGGCCAGCCGGCGTTCACGGCGGTCGACCACGTGTCGCTGCAGGTGCGTCGCGGCGAGGTGCTCGGCCTGGTCGGGGAGTCGGGGTCGGGCAAGTCGACGATCGGTCGCACGGCGGTCGGGCTGCAGCAGCCGACGAGCGGCACGGTCTCGGTGTCGGGGACGGTCGTGTCGGGACTGTCGGACGCACGGCTGCGGCCGTTGCGCTCGCGCTTCGGGTTCGTCTTCCAGGACCCGGCGTCGTCGTTGAACCCGCGGATGAGCATCGGCGACTGCATCGCCGAGCCGCTGCGGGTGCAGACGGATCTGTCGGCGGCGCAGGTCGACGCGAAGGTGGCGTCGCTGCTGGAGTCGGTGCAGCTACCGGCGTCGTACGCGGCGCGGTTCGGTCACGAGCTGTCCGGTGGTCAGCGCCAGCGGATCAGCCTGGCCCGCGCGATCGCGCTCGACCCGGACCTGCTCATCGCGGACGAGCCGACGTCGGCGCTCGACGTCTCGGTGCAGGCCACGGTGCTCGAGCTGTTCGCCGAGCTGCAGCAGCGGGTCGGGTTCGCGTGCCTGTTCATCAGCCACGACCTGGCCGTCGTCGACTCGCTCGCGAACCGGGTGGCAGTGCTGCAGCACGGTCGGCTGGTGGAGCAGGGGTCGCGCGAGGACGTCCTGCGGCGCCCACAGGAGGCGTACACGCAGCGCCTCATCGCCGCCGTCCCGGTGCCCGACCCGGCCGAGCAGCGTCGCCGGCGCGCCGCCCCCACCGCCTGACGCCGTGGGAGATTCCCAGGTCGACCTGGGAATCTCCCACCCAGGCACGGTTTCCCGTGATTGGCCCGGAGAGCTTTCCGGGCCTATCGAAGATTTCCGTGCATGGCTGACGTGCAAGGAGATTCCCAGGTCGACCTGGGAATCTCTCACCGCACACGGTTTCCTGCGGTTCGCCCGGGGAGCTTTCCGGGCCTAGCGGAGATTCCCGTGCGAACTTCGTCAGCTCGGCGAGACTGGAGGGCATGGACCTCGACGTGCGGGACCGGCTGGGGCGGATGATCTTCGCCCGCGTGGCGGGCGACGAGGGCCCGGCCCGGCGCGAGCGGATCATGTTCGCTCCCGGACCGCGCCGGTTCGGGCCGGACTCGGCGATCGCGACGGTGCACGGCGACGCGTCGATGTTCGTGGGCGGCATCCGGGCGCTGCTGCTGCAGTCGCTGCACCCGCTGGCGATGGCGGCGGTCGACCAGAACTCGGGCTTCCGGGGCGACCCGTGGGGTCGGCTGCAGCGCACGAGCGGGTTCCTCGCCGTGACCACGTTCGGGACCGACGCCGACGCGACGCGCGCCATTCGAGGCGTGCGTGCCGTGCACGAGACGATCACCGGGGTGGCGCCGGACGGCCGCCCCTACCGCGCATCGGACCCGCAGCTGCTGCGGTGGGTGCACGTCGCCGAGGTCGACAGCTTCCTGCGGGCGCACGACCGGTACGGCCGACGTCCGCTGGACACCGCCGGCCGCGACGCGTACGTGGCCGAGGCGGCCGTGGTGGCCCGCGAGCTCGGGGCGAGCGACGTGCCCACGACGGTCGCGGAGCTCGAGGCAGCACTCGCCGCGTTCCGTCCGGAGCTCGCGAGCACGGCGGCGGCACGGCGCACGGCGCGCTACCTGCTGGTGCACCCGCCGGTGCCGCTCGCCGTACGCGTGCCGTACGGCGTGCTCGCGGCGGCGGCCGTCGGTCTCATGCCGCGCTGGACGCGCTGGCCGTTGCGTCTGCCGTACCTGCCCGTCGCCGAGGCGAGCGCCGTGCGGATCGGGGGCGAGGTCGTCACGCGGTCGATCCGTTGGGCCATGACGCCGCCGGAGCGTCCGCCGGCTTCGTGATCCCTCCCTGCGGTTGCGGGACGTGGCGACTCCCGGGATGCTGTGGACCTCTGTGTGTTCCACCATGGGGGAGTCGTCTGCGAAGGGGAACCTGACGTGAACAAGCTGTTCATCGCGGCTGCCGGCGTCGCCGGCTACGTGCTCGGCACGCGCGCCGGCCGCGAGCGCTACGACCAGATCCGCACCCAGACCCAGAAGGTCTGGAACTCACCGACCGTCCAGAGCGGTGTCGACCACGCGGCCGACGCTGCCAAGAGCGCCGCCAGCGCAGCCGGCTCGGCCGCCGCCGACGCGGCCTCGTCCGCCGCCAGCGCCGCAGGCTCCAAGGTCGCCGACGTCGTCAAGGGCCACGGCTCCGACGACGCTCGCGTCTCGACCGACCCGGCCGACGCCTCCTACGACGTCGACGCCGCCCTCGCGGAGGCCGACACCGAGGTCACGTCGACGCGACCGGCCAACAACCCGCCGACCGCCGCCGACCTCGCCGAGCCGCGCACGAGGCGCCTGTGACCTCCCCGTCGGACGAGTCGACCGGACGGCTCATCGCGCAGGCCACCGAGGACATCTCGACGCTGATCCGCGCCGAGATGCAGCTCGCCAAGGACGACCTCGCCCAGGCGGGCAAGCGCGTCGGCGTCGGCGCGGGACTCTTCGGAGCCGCGGGCGTCATCGCCCTGTACGGGCTGGGCGTGCTGATCAGCGCCGCCGTGCTCGGCCTGGCGAACGTCACCGACCCGTGGCTCGCCGCGCTCATCGTGGCCGTCGTGCTGTTCGCGGTCGCGGGAGTCGCCGCCCTCGTCGGCAAGCGGAACGTCACGAAGGTGACCCAGGCGCCGGCCGCCAGGGTCGAGAGCGTGCAGGCCGACGTGGCCGCCGCGAAGGGAGACCACCCATGAGCGACCGCGCCCGCCTCGAGGCCGAGATCGACGCGACCCGCGAGCACCTCGCCGAGACCGTCGACGCGCTCGGCGACAAGCTCGACGTCAAGGGACGGGCCCAGGAGGCCGTCGCCGAGGCCGACAAGGGTCGGATCGCGATCCTTGTCGGCGCCGCCGTGGCGGCCGTCGTCGGCATCGTGCTCCTGCGTCGCGGCTGAGGCTCAGCCCGCCCGCACCCGGTCGACGAACTCCAGCACGCGACGACGCAGGTCGTCGACGCGCAGGTCCGGCGCGCCGGTGACCGACTTCTCGTGCGCCTTGAGCGGCCGGCGCACCCGCGTCCAGCAGGCGAGGTCACCGCAGACGTACTGGCCGACCGTGTCGCCGGCGCGTCCGCGCGGCCCGGCACGGCGCGCCACCACCAGACGTGCGGTCGACGTGCCGTCGTCGGTGCGGCACCAGTCGCACAGCGTGGTGCGTGCCGGTCCTGTCGAGTCGGCCAACCGCAGCTCCACGCCAACCGGCTCGGCGACGATCTCCTCGCCCAGCACGACGTAGGCGCGCAGCGGCGCCTTCGGGTCGATCCAGCCGAGGTAGTCGCGCTCGTCGAGGCGGTCCGGCGGCCACGGCGCGGGCAGCGTCATCGTCGCGATCCTGCTCCGCGAGCTGTTCACGATGCTGGCGCGCACCTGGCGCGGGTCGAGCGGCTGCATGGTCCCTCCTCGCGTCGTGACTTTGCCTAATGCTGTTAGGCATCAACCTAACATACTCAGGCGTGCTGGTAGGGTCGTGCCGTGCCCCGAGCCGGACTCTCCACCGCCGCCGTCCTGACCGCGGCGGCCGACCTCGCCGATCGCGAAGGCCTCGACGCGGTGACCCCCTCGGCCGTCGCCCGGTCGGTCGGCGTGCGGACACCCAGCCTCTACGCCCACGTGGCGGGCGCCGAGGCCCTGCGGGAGGGCGTGACGACCCTGGCGCTCGACGAGCTCGCCGACCGGGTGGGGGCGGCCCTCGCCGGCCGGTCCGGCCGCGACGCGCTGCAGGCGCTCGCCGATACCTACCGGACGTACGCGACCGAGCACCCCGGTCGGTACGCCGCGACCCGACGTGCGGTCGACGCCGACTCGCCCGCCCTCGCCGCCGGCCGCCGCCACACGGACCTGGTGACGGCGGTGCTGCGCGGCTACCCCGTGCCCGAGCGCGAGCGGGTGCACGCCGTCCGGCTCGTCGGCTCGACGGTGCACGGTTTCACCGCGCTGCAGGCCTCCGGGGCGTTCGAGCACAGCAACCCCGAGGCCGACGTCAGCTGGCGGCGAGCCGTCGACGCCCTCGACGTCGCGCTCCGGCACTGGCCGGAGGACGGCGCCTGACCGGCCGACGTGTCAGTGCCCCCGGTCGATCCACTCCTGCAGGTGCGGTGCCTCGTCGCCGATGCGCGTGTCGTCGCCGTGCCCGGTGTGCACCACGGTGTCGTCGGGCAGCGTCAGCAGGTGGTCGCGGATGGACGCGACGATCGTCTCGAAGCTGGAGTAGCTGCGGCCCGTCGCGCCCGGGCCGCCCTGGAACAGGGTGTCGCCGCTGAACAGGACCCCGAGGTCCTCGGCGTAGAGGCACGTGCTTCCGGGCGAGTGGCCCGGGGTCGCGATGGCTCGCAGGGTGCTGCCGGCGACCGAGAAGGTGGTGCCGTCGACGAGGTCGTGGTCGGGCTTGACCTCCCGGCCGTGCTCGGCCTCCCAGAGCATGGTGTCGGCGGGCGGGAACCAGATCGGTGCGCCGGTGAGCTCGCGCAGCCGCACCGAGGCGTTGAGGTGGTCGTTGTGCCCGTGCGTGAGCACGATGGCCAGCACCGAGCGACCGTCGACGGCCGCGGCGATGGCGTCGGCGTCGTGCGGGGCGTCGACCACCACGACCTCGCTGTCGTCGCCGACCAGCCACACGTTGTTGTCGACGTCCCAGCTGCCGCCGTCGAGCTCGAACTGGCCCGACGTGACGACCTTCTGCACCCGTGCTGCTGGCGCCATCAGATCATCACCACCGAGCGGAGGACGTCGCCGCGATGCATCTTGTCGAACGCCGCCTCGACGTCGTCGATGCCGATGCGCTCGGTGACGAAGGCGTCGAGGTCGAGACGACCCTGGCGGTAGAGGTCGACCAGCATCGGGAAGTCGCGGCTCGGCAGGCAGTCGCCGTACCAGCTCGACTTGAGCGAGCCGCCGCGCCCGAACACGTCGATGAGCGGCACCTCGGGGATCTTCATGTCAGGGGTGGGCACGCCGACCAGGACGACGGTGCCAGCGAGGTCGCGGGCGTAGAACGCCTGCTCCCACGTCTCGGGGCGCCCGACGGCCTCGATGACGACGTCGGCGCCGAAGGTGTCGGTGAGCTCCTGGATGGTCTCGACCACGTCGTCCTTCGAGGCGTCGACGACGTGCGTGGCGCCCAGCGCCTTCGCCTGCTCGAGCTTGCGCGGGTCGAGGTCGACGGCGATGATCTTGGCCGCGCCGGCGAGCCTCGCGCCGGCCACCGCGGCGATGCCCACGCCGCCGCAGCCGATCACCGCGACCGAGTCGCCGCGACCCACGCCGCCGGTGTTGATGGCGGCGCCGATGCCGGCCATCACGCCGCAGCCGAGCAGGCCGACGGCGGCTGGGTCGGCCTCGGGGTCGACCTTCGTGCACTGCCCAGCGGCGACGAGGGTCTTCTCGGCGAAGGCGCCGATGCCGAGCGCGGGGGAGAGCTCCGTGCCGTCGACGAGCGTCATCTTCTGCTCAGCGTTGAAGGTGGCGAAGCAGTACTGCGGGCGTCCGCGTCGGCACGCGCGACAGTCGCCGCACACGGCCCGCCAGTTGAGGACGACGAAGTCGCCCGGCGCCACCTCGGTGACGCCCTCGCCCACGGACTCCACGACACCGGCCGCCTCGTGCCCGAGCAGGAACGGGAACTCGTCGTTGATGCCACCCTCGCGGTAGTGCAGGTCGGTGTGGCAGACGCCGCAGGCCTGGACCGCGACCACCGCCTCGCCGGGGCCCGGGTCGGGGACGACGATGTCCTCGACGGTGACGGGCGCACCCTTGCTGCGGGCGACGACGGCCTTGACGGTCTGCGGCATGCGGTCCTCCTGGTGCTGACGTGCGGACACCACGACGCTATCGGGTCGCGCGGACACCTGCTCGGGGTGCGGACGGGCGCGGCTGGACCTACCGTTCAGGCACCGACGCGACCCGCGCGTCCGGCGAAGGGGCCCACCATGCGCATCCTCCTGATCATCCTCGTCATCCTGGCGATCATCTACGTCGCGCAGCTGGTCCTGAAGAAGCGTTGACCGATGTTTCCCCTCGCTCGGTAGGCTCTGGCGACCGACGACGAGAGGACGACATGGGCGTCATCCACCACGGCAAGACCATCGCGCTGGAGATCCTCGGCTGGGTCATGGTCCTGCTCGGCATCGCCGCCATCTTCCTGCCCGGGCCGGGACTGCTCCTGTTGTTCGGCGGGCTCGCCCTGCTGTCCCAGCGCTACGAGTGGGCACGGCGTCGCGTGGAGCCGGTCAAGGACGCCGCCCTGCGCACGGCCGCCCAGGGCGTGCAGACGTGGCCGCGCATCCTCGCCTCGCTGGCCGGCGTGGTCTGGCTGGTCGGCCTCGGCGTCGTGTGGGGCCTGCAGCCTCCCGCGCCCGACTGGTGGCCGCTGCGCGACTCGTGGTGGCTGCTGGGCGGCTGGGGCACGGGGGCCACGCTCATCGTGTCGGGGCTGATCGCCCTGGCGACCATCGTCTACAGCTTCCGTCGCTTCCGCGGCCGCTCGATGGACGACGTGCGCCGCGAGATCGCCGAGACCTGAGCGTCGACCGACCGGCCGGTCAGGCGGGCCAGTCGACGAGGTCGTCGAACCTGCCCTCGTGCTTGCGGAGCCAGCTCGCGACGTAGGGGCAGTGCGGGACGATCCGCAGGTCCGACGCGCGGACGTCGTCGAGTGCGTAGGCGACGAGCACCGACGCGAGGCCGCGTCCGCCGTACGCCTCGTCGACCTCGGTGTGCAGGAAGTCGCGCTGCGCGCCCGCGCCGTTCCCCTCCAGGTCGCGGTAGTCGGCGTGGCCGATGACGGTGCCGTCGTCGAGGAGCTCGTAGCGCTGTTGCTCGGGGGCGTGGCGGACGACGACCACGCGTCCCTCGTCGTCGCGGTGCTCGGTGGGGGGCAGGCTCATCGAGGGTCCTCTCGTCGGGTGCGCGGTCAGCCGCGCGGTCGGATGCGGGCGTTCGGGAGGGCGGGTGCCGGCAGCGGGGCCTCCGAGTCGCCCTCGGGCAGCCCGAACGGTCCGTCGGAGCCGTCGCCGGCCTGCTTGCCGTCGATCTCGGCCTGCCAGGCCGCGCGGTACTCGACGACGTCGTCGTGGCTGCGGCCGACGAAGTTCCACCACATGACGATCTGCTCCCCGAACGGCGGCCCGCCGATGAGCAGGACCCGGCTGTCCTCGGTCGCCCGCAGGGTGATGCGGTCGCGACCCGGCGCCAGGTAGCCGAGCTCGTCCTTCGCGACGGGGTCGGCGTCGGCCAGCACGGCGCCGGTGTCGACGAGCACGCCGTGCTCGAAGGTCGGGTCGACGTCGAGCTCGAGGACGGTGCCGCGGTCGAGGCGCAGCTCCGCGCCGAGCAGCGGCGTGTGCGTGACGACGGGGGAGGTCGATCCGAGCAGGCTGCCGAGGAAGACCTGCGCCGACCACGCGCCCTCCGCGGTGCGGCCGTCGACGGTCGGCGGCGCGTAGTGCTCGAAGGTCTTCTCGACGAAGCGGGCGTGCTGCGGCAGCGCCACCCAGAGCTGGGCGCCGTGCAGCACGGTGGTGTCGGCGGTGGACCGCTCGGAGTGACTGATCCCGCGTCCGGACGTCATGAGGTTCAGCTCGCCGGGCCGCACGTCGGCGTGGAAGCCGGCGCTGTCGCGGTGCTCGACGGTGCCCGAGAACAGCCAGCTGACGGTCTGCAGCCCGGTGTGCGGGTGCGGCGGCACGTCCATGCCGCCGGTCTCGGACACGTCGTCGGGACCGTAGTGGTCGAGGAAGCACCAGGCGCCCACGAGCGACCGCTCGCGCTGGGGGAGCGTGCGCCGGACCGTCATCGCGCGGGGTCCGCCGAGCGGCACGTCGCGCGGCGTGAGCACCTGCAGACCGGCCGGCGCGTCCGCGCCGCAGACCATCTCGTCGGGCGAGGTCTCGGTGTTGCTCATGGTGGTCCGGCCCTCCTGCTGCGGTGGCTGGCCACCCTGCGGCAGCCGACGCGGCCAGCGTATCCCCGCGTAGGCTGGACGGGTGACGCAGCGTGATCCCGGACCCCCGCGTCGCCCCCACCCTGACGCGGCCGGGCGGCACCGGGTCTCGCGTGCCCGCACCGTGCGTCGCGGACGCGTGGCCGCACTCGCCGCGTCGCTGCTCGTGACGCTCGTCGTGGTGGTGCTCTCGGCGGTCCGGCCGTCGCCCGAGGAGCGGGTGGCGACCGAGGACACCGCGTCGACCTGGGGTCTCGAGGCCGCGCTGCCCACCGTCACCCCGTCGGCGACGCCGTCGCCCTCCCCGCGCTCGTCGCAGGGCGCGCGCCGCACGGCCGAGGTGGAGCCCACGACGTTCCCGCAGACCGGGGCCGGCACGTTCCGCACGGCAGCCGTCGTCGACGTGGCCGGCTCGGGCGGCGGCCGCGACCGCACCTACACCGTCGAGGTCGAGAACGGCCTGCTGCAGGACCGGGCGACGTTCGCGCGCGACGTCGCCCGCGTGCTGGGGCACGAGCGCGGCTGGCGCACCGACGGCTGGTCGTTCACGCAGGTGGCACGGGACCCCGACGTGCGCGTCATGCTCGCGAGCCCCGACACGGTCGACCGGCTGTGCGCGCCGTTGCTCACGCGCGGCGAGGTGTCGTGCCGCAGCGGCGACCGGGTGGTGCTCAACGTCAAGCGGTGGGTCCGCGGCGTGACCTACTACGGCGACGACCTGACCGGCTACCGCACCTACCTCGTCAACCACGAGGTCGGGCACGCGCTCGGCAAGTACCACGTCGGGTGCCCCGCGCCGGGCGCGAAGGCGCCCGTGATGCTGCAGCAGAGCAAGGGCCTCCAGGGCTGCGTCAAGAACCCCTGGCCCTGACCACGACACCGGGCCCGTCGGAAGGCGTCGGGCCCGGTGGGCGTCGGACGGTGCGGTTGGGAGTCTCGTCCACGATCCCGAGTGCGAGACCGCACCGTCCGACGTCTCGACCGTCGCACGGCGTGCCGCACCCACCGGACAGCCCGGCGCAGACATCCGTACTTCGGCGCCTCGTTTGCGTAGACCTCGATGCCGGCGCTGCGGTCACCAGTCGACGCTGTGGCACTCCGGCGCGCGGCACCCCTCGACCTGGAGGGTGGCGTGCTCGACGTGGTGCCGCTCGCGGAGCACCGAGCGCGCGTCGGCGAGCACACGGTCGAGCGCGGCCGGGCCGGTGCTCGCGCCGGCGGCCACCAGGTGGGCCGTCGCGACGTTCATGCCCGAGGTGAGCACCCAGACGTGGAGGTCGTGCACGTCGTCGACTCCCTCGACGGCGCGCAGGTCGGCGACGACGGCGTCGACGTCCATGCCGTCGGGCACGTGCTGGCCAAGGACGGCGAGCACCTGGCGCGCCAGCACCACCGCGCGGACGGCGACGAACACGCCGATCGCCAGCGCCACCACGGTGTCCCACCGCGCGGAGCCGGTCGTCGCGACCAGCACGCCGGCGACGACGACCCCGACCGAGCCGGCGGCGTCGGCCACGACTTCGAGGTAGGCGCCGCGCACGACGAGCGACTCACCCGCGCCCGCGTTCAGCAGCACGAGCGAGACGACGTTGACGAGGAGACCGAGGACGCCGACGACGATCATCGGGCCGGTCTGCACGTCGACCTGCGAGCCGATCCGCGAGACCGCCTCGACGACGACGTAGACCGAGACGCCGAGCATGACGAGCACGGCGAACCCGGACGCGAAGACCTCGGCACGGTAGGAGCCGAAGGTGCGTCGTCCGGTGCGGTCGGTGCGGGTGGCGATGCGCGTGGCGGCCAGCGCGGCGCCGAGCGTGACGACGTCGGCGGCCATGTGGCCGGCGTCGGAGAGCAGCGCCAGCGACGACGCGAGCAACCCGTACACGAGCTCGACGACGAAGAAGGCGGCGACGAGCGCGAACACCACCGCGAGCCGTCCGCGGTGGCGCTGGCTGGCGGGTCCGCCGTGACCGTGACCGTGGCCCATCAGCCGACCTCCTCCGGTGCGGCGAGCCCGACCAGCCGGGCCCCGGTGGCGAGCAGCTCGTCCGTGGCCTCGGGGTGCGCGAGCCGGTAGTAGGAGGAGCGGCCCTCGTGACGGACGTCGAGCAGGCCGCAGTCGCGCAGGCAGGCGACGTGCGCCGAGACGGTCGACTGCGCCAGACCGAGGTGGGCGGTGAGCTCGACCACCCGGTGCTCGCCGAGCTGCAGGTGGCGCAGGATGCGCAGCCGACCGGGGTCGGCCAGGCCGTGGAACAGCCGAGCGGCGACGACCGACCCGTCAGCCCCCGTGAGCTCGGGGTGACGGTGCCCCTCGTGCTCGCGCGGTGCGTCGTGCCCGCGGGCGCGGTGGCCGTCGCCACTGTGGTGATTGATCGCCATTCGTCGATGATAACGCCGACCGGCGCTGCTGGCGAGACCCCCGCCGGCGCGCGCGGGCGCTCAGGCGACGGCTACTACGATGCGTCGTAGCCGTCGACCGCATCCTGCGGTCGCCCCAGGAGGTCTCCCGTGCGCTCGTTCGTCCTCGGTCTCGTCGCGACCGTCGCCCTGTTCGCCGCTCCGTCGCCCGCCCTGGCCCACGCGTCGGTCGAGTCGTCGGACCCGCAGGACGGCGCCGCGCTGACGGCCCTGCCCGAGACGGTGTCGATCACGCTCAGCGAGGACGTGGGCAGCGGCGCCGTGCTGCGCGTGCTGAGCTCCTCGGGCACCCGTCTGGACGACGGCGACGTGACCGTGGCCGGACGTCGCGTGCTCGTGGGGGTCCGGCCGGGCGAGGCCGCCGCCGGCTCCTACCGGGTCGTCTACCGCGTCGTGTCGGCCGACGGGCACCCCGTCAGCGGCGAGATCCCCTTCACCGTCAAGCCCTCGACCGACGGCGCCGGTACCTCGGGCTCCGACTCCGCGCCGGGCTCCCAGGACGACGTGACCGTGACCGACGTCGAGGACGACCCCTCCCAGAAGTGGGCGCCGCTGTGGGTGATGGGCTTCCTCGTCATCTCCTCCGGCCTGCTGATCTACATCGTCAAGGCCGGGCTCACGTCGTCGGCCAAGGAGGACGAGGACTGACACGCGTCGCGTCGGGTCCCGTCAGAGCCAGCCGTTGGCCTCGGCCACGCGCACCGCGGCGGCGCGGTTCTCGCCCCCGGTCTTGCCGATCGCGGCCGACAGGTGGTTGCGGACCGTGCCCTGCGACAGGTGGAGGCGTTGCGCGACGACCGCCACGCTCGCACCGTCGCGAGCGGCGCGCAGCACGTCGGTCTCCCTCTCGGTGAGCGGTGAGTCGCCGCTGACGAGGCTGTCCGCGGCCAGGGTCGGGTCGACGACGCGCAGGCCCGCGTGCACCCGGCGCACGGCGTCGGCGAGCTGCGTGGCGGGCACGTCCTTCACGACGAACCCCGACGCACCGGCCTGCAGGGCCCGCCGCAGGTAGCCGGGCCGGCCGAAGGTGGTCACGACCAGCACCCGCGTCCCGAGGCCCGCCGCGACCACCGCGCGCGTGGCCTCGATGCCGTCCAGGCCCGGCATCTCGATGTCGAGCAGCGCGACGTCGGGGCGGTGCTCCCGGACGGCGTCGAGCACGTCGGCACCGGAGCCGACCTCCGCGACGACCTCGAGGTCGTGCTCCAGCGACAGCAGCGCGGCGAGCGCACCGCGGACGAGCGCCTGGTCGTCGGCGAGCAGCAGACGGATGGTCACGACGCCTCCCGTCCCACGCGCAGGCTGAGCCCGGGGTCGAGCGAGCGCACGACGACGGTCGCGCCCACCGCTGCGGCGCGTTCTCGCAGGCCGGCCAGTCCGTGGCCGCCGTCGGACCCGCCCTCGTCCCACCCGCGCCCGTCGTCGCGCACCTCCACCGCTCGGGCGTCCACCGTGACGGTGCACCGACGCGCAGCGGCGTGGCGCACGACGTTCGTGACCCCCTCGCGGACCGTCCACGCGAAGAGGTCGCGCAGGTCGGTGGGGACGTCGTCGACCGTGCCCGGCAGCGACGCCTCGACGTCCGCCGCGGCCAGCGCCGTGCGGGCCCGGGCGATCTCGCCCGGCAGGGTGATCTCGCGGTAGCCCTCCACCGCGCGACGGACGTCGGCGAGCGCGTCGCGGCCGAGCCGCTCCAGGTCGCCCACCTCGGCGAGCGCCCGGGGCCGGTCGGCGTCGTCGCCGGACTCCAGCAGCCGACGGGCCAGCTCGGCCTTGACGGTGATGACGGTCAGCGAGTGGCCGAGGATGTCGTGCAGGTCGCGGGCGAAGCGCGTGCGCTCGTTCTCCACGGCCAGCTCGGCGTTCTCGGCCTGCGCGAGGAGCAGCTGGGCGTTGCGGCTGATCAGGGCACGGACACCGAAGATCGCGACCGACCCGGCGAGGACGGCGAAGGCGAGCCCGGCCTGGCTGCCCCAGCCCTCGACAGCCCCGAGTCCGAGAGACCCGACCACCGCGAGCACGACGAGGGCGGCAGCCACGACCAGCCGGAAGAGCAGGACCGCGGAGATCGCGACGTAGACGACGCATGCCGTCCCGACCTCGCCGAGCAGGGCCACGTCGGCGGCGCACAGCACGACCAGCCCGACGAACAGACCGAGTGCGCGCGCCGGCGGCGGCGTCCGGTCGGCCATCCAGCGCTCCCGACGCGCCTGCCACCAGATGAGCATGTAGAGCGCGGCGAACAGGACGGTCACGACCAGTCCGCCGATCCCGGCCGCCTCGTCGCGGCGCGCCCACGCCGCGAGCAGAGGGTCGCCGAGGAAGAACAGCCAGATCAGCGCGAACCACGGACCGTAGCGTCCGGTGGGGACGGCGACGGTCCGTGGCGCGCTCATGTCGGGCAGCGTACGGCTCACCCGCGGGCCGTGTCCTTGCTCATCCGCCAGGCCGCGCCGGCGACGAACACGACCAGCCAGGCGACGGCGTTGACGACCGCGTACCAGGGCAGCTCGCCCGTGAGCGGTGCGCGGCTGATCTCCGCCACGCCGAACATCGGGGTCACCGACGCGACGTGCCACAGCGTCGTGCCCTCGGTGATGGGGATGAACAGGTTGCCGAGGAAGGCGAACAGCGCGAGCCCGGGCCCGAGCAGCTGCATGGCGTTCTCGCCGGGCACGACGTAGCCGACGAACAGGCCGAGCGCCGCGAAGACGAAGGAGCAGAGCAGGGCCAGCAGCGCGCAGGCCAGCCACCGGCCGGCCGGAAGGTCGGCCCGACCCTGCAGCAGCGCCGCGCCGTTGACGACCGCGACCGCCAGGGCGCCGAGCACCAGTGCGCAGGCCGCCTTCGTGGCGATGTAGGCGAGCGGGTGCAGCGGCGTCAGGCGCAGCTGCCGCGACCAGCCGACCGACCGCTCGAGCGCGACCGACGAGCCCGCCGACGCGGTGGTCAGCGCGGCGCCGTAGAGCGCCATCGAGACCATGACGTAGGCCGCCACGTTGCCGTGACCCACCCGCTCGTCGCTGCCGCTGCTGCCCGCGAAGGCGAAGTACAGCGCCGCGGGGAACAGCAGCGAGAAGAAGACGGTGCGTCGGTTGCGCAGCATCCGGCGCAGCTCGAGCGACAGGAGGACCCGGTTGAAGCCTCCGAGGCGAGGGGCCCGGCGGGTGCCGGGGGTGGCCCCGTCGACCGGGGTGGCGGTGTCGAACGGGGTGGCGGGGGTGCTCATGCGGGGGTCCTCTCGTCGGTGCCGGTGAGGCTGAGGAACGCGTCCTCCAGGCCCCGTCCGACGATCTCCAGGTCGTGTGCGGTAGTGCGGGTGAGCAGGTGACGCGCCACGGCGTCGGAGTCGGTGGCGTGCACGACGACGCTGCTGCCTCGTACGTCGACGCCGTCCACGCCGGGCAGCGCGGCGATCTCGGCCACCGTCGCGTCGTCGACGTCGGGGCAGGTCGCTCGTACGGTGCGGCCGACGGCACGGGCCTTGATCTCGGCCGCCGTCCCGTCGGCGACGACGCGACCGCCGCTGACGAGAACGATCCGGTCGGCGTAGGCATCGGCCTCCTCGAGGTAGTGGGTCGCGAACATGACGGTGCGACCGTGCCGCGCGTCGTCACGGATCGCGCTCCAGAAGGTCCGGCGCCCCTCGACGTCCATGCCGGTGGTGGGCTCGTCGAGCAGCAGCAGGTCGGGGTCGCTGAGCAGGGCGAGCGCGAACCGCAGGCGCTGCTGCTCACCACCGGAGCACAGCCCGACCCGCCGGTCCGCGAGGCGCGTGAGCCCGGCACGCTCGAGCACGTCGTCGACGTCGCGCACGTGGGTGAAGAGGCTGCGCACGTAGCGGACGGTCTCGGCGACCGTCAGGTCCTTCAGCAGCCCGCCGCTCTGCATGACCGCGGCGACCCGACCCTGGGCGACGGCCTCGCGCGGCTCGAGGCCGAGCACGTGGACCGTGCCGGAGGTGGGTCGACCGAGGCCGAGGACCATGTCGAGGGTCGTGGTCTTCCCGGCGCCGTTGGGGCCGAGGAAGGCCACCACCTCACCGGGGCGGACGACGAGGTCGATGCCGCGCACGGCCTCGACGTCGCCGAAGGAGCGACGCACCTGCTGCAGGCGCACCGCGTCGGGTCTGGTCTGGTTCATGCCTCGAGCATGGCCCGCACGGCGGGTCCGGCCCCGGATCGCGCGTCACGACCTCGCCGTGACGGATGTCAGGGGTCGCGCCATCGGGTCAGCGGCGCAGGAACCGCTCGAGCAGCGGGCCGGCGGTGCCTGAGCCGGAGTCGCCGTCCACCACGAGCACGGCGACGGCGAGGTCGCCCTGCGTCGCGATCATCCAGGCGTGCGTGCGGGGCGGCTGGTCGTCGCCGTACTCGGCGGTTCCCGTCTTGGCCCCCACCGGGCCGCCCGGCAGGTCGCGCAGGAACGCACCGCTGCCGTCGGTGACGACCGCCCGCATCAGTCCGGACAGGCTCGTGGCCTGCGCCCGGGTCACCGGCTCCTCGGGCTCCGGCGCCTCCTTCGCCCGGCGGTCGGGCAGGAGCACCGGGGTCACCGTGCCGCCGTGGGCGACGGAGGCGGCGACCACGGCCATGGCCAGCGGGGAGGCCTCCACCCGGCCCTGGCCGATGACCGAGGCGGCGCGCTCGGTGCCGTCGGCCTGCGTCGGCACCTGCCCGAGGAAGGCAGGCATCCCGAGGTCGACGTCGCGGCCCAGCCCGAGCCCGGCTGCCGCGGCCGCGAGCTCCTCCTGCGACGCCCGATCCCGCTCGGCGATCATGGCCGTGTTGCAGGACTGCGCGAAGGCGGTCCGCAGGGGCACGTCGCCGACCGCCGAGGCGGGGTAGTCGGAGTAGTTCGTGAACCGTCGGCCGTCCACCGTCAGGGTGGGGGTGCACGGCACCTGGCTGTCCGGGGTGAGGCCCGAGCGCAGGAGGGCCAGCGCCGTTGCGACCTTGAAGGTCGAGCCCGGTGCGTACCGACCCGTCAACGCTGTGTCGGCGCCGTCGCCGCCGGGGCCGCTGGAGACCGCCAGCAGCGCACCCGTCGACGGCCGGATCGCGACGATCGCGCTGGCCGGGCCGACGTCGGTGAGGATCCGGTCCGCCGCGCCCTGCAGGTCGGGGTCGAGCGTGGTGCGCAGCGGCTTCCCGGCCTTCGGGTCGCTGGAGAAGAGTCGCCGGGACTCGGTGTCCGGGTCGTCGTCGACGGCCAGCACCTCCACGCCGGGGGTGCCGCGCAGCTGCTCGTCGTAGCGCGCCTGCAGCCCGGACAGCCCCACCGGGTCGCCCGGGCGGACGGCACCGTCGGACGCCTCGACGACCTCTGCGGTGGCCTCGCCGACGGTTCCGAGCAGCGGCTGCCCGAACGCCCGCGTCGGGGCCAGCGGCAGCGTGCCCTCGACGGCCAGTGACCCGGGGATCGCGGCGAGCTCCTGCCGGGTGGGCACGTCACCGTCGGCACGCAGGACGAGCCCCTCGACGAACGCCTGGTCGCCGGCCGCCTCGACCCGCCGGCGGTAGGCCCCGGGGTCGATGCCGAGCAGTCGCGCCAGCCGCTCGGCCGACGTCCCGGCAGCGTCGGGGTCGACGTCGGTCTTGTCGATCCCGACCCGCACGACCGGTCGTGCGGTGACGAGGACGGCGTCGTCGGCGCCGAGCACGTCGCCTCGCTCGGCCGGCGTCGTGCGCACGCCGAGCGTCTCGCCCTCCTCGACGGGCGCCACGACGGACGACTCCCAGCGCACGCGCCAGGCCCCGTCCTGCTCCACGAGGGTCGCAGCGGTGTCGTACGTCCAACTGGCCCCGCCGATCGTCCACCGGTGCCGGAGCTCGGCGGTGGTGACGCCGTCGTCCTCCTCCACCGACGTCACCCGCACCCGTTGCGTCCCGCCGACGTCGCCGACGACCCGTTCGAGGTCGGCCTGGTTGCGGGTCCCGTCGCCCGTCGTCGGCACCGACGTGACGTCGCCCTTCGACAGTCCCGCGGCGAGCGTCCGGGCCGCGTCGTCGGGGTCGGGGCCGCCGAGGCTGCACCCGGCCAGTACGCCTGCGGCCAGCAGCGGTGCGGCACCCGCGACGACGACGCGGACACGGGCGGGGCGACGCAGACGCATGACGGCAGTAGACCAGCCCGGGCCGCACGGTCGACGACGGCGCGCGGCAGCCTGCGCCGCGCCCTGTTCAGGTTGTCGGCAGGTTCGCGTCCCTACGGTCCCACCCATGACGACGCGAACCTTCGCCGCTTCCAAGGTCCCCTCCGTCCTGGCGACGTTCTGGGTGGTGAAGCTGCTCACCACCGGCATCGGCGAGACCGGGTCGGACTACCTCGGCACGGTGAGCATCGCGCTCGCCGCAGCCATCGGCATCGGCGGCTTCGCCCTGGCGCTGTGGACGCAGCTGCGGGCAGACCGGTACCACCCGGTCCGCTACTGGACCACGGTCCTCGCCGTCGCGGTGTTCGGCACGATGATCGCTGACGGTCCGCACGTCGTCCTCGGCACGCCCTACTGGGTCGACTCGCTGGTCTACCTCGCGCTGCTCAGCGTGGTGCTCGCGTGGTGGCGGCGCAGCGAGGGCACGATCTCGGTCCACTCGATCACGACGGCCCGACGCGAACGCTTCTACTGGGGCGTCGTGCTGCTGACGTTCGGCCTCGGCACCGCGCTCGGCGACGCAGCCGCCGTCGACGCCGGCCTCGGCTTCGTCTGGTCGATCCTCGTCTTCGGGGCCGCCATCCTCGTGCCCTGGGGCCTGTGGCGCGCGGGCCTGAACCCGACCATCACGTTCTGGTCGGCCTACGTGATGACGCGCCCGCTCGGCGCGTCGGTGGCCGACTGGCTCGGCAAGGGGACGAAGGACGGCGGGGTCGGCTGGGGCACCGGGTCCGTGACGCTCGCCGGTCTCGTGCTGTTCGCCGGGCTCGTCACCTACCTGGCCCTCACCCACCGCGACGTCGACAGCGCCGTGGACAGGGCCGTCGACCGGGAGACGGGCGATGCCGGCGCGGGCGGTACCCCCGTCAACGACACCCCGCGCGACGCCGTCCCGCAGCGGTGACCTTCAAGACCGCGCACTGCTCGTAGCATCGCGGTGTGTCCCCCTCCGTGCGCCTGGTCCCGATGACCGCCGAGCAGTTCCCCGCCTATCGCGAGCTGGCCGAGCGGGAGTACGCGGAGAACATCGTGGCGGCGGGGATGATGCCCGAGACCGAGGCCCGGCGGAAGGCCGCCGACGACTTCGCGAGCTCCCTGCCCGACGGCGTCGACACCGCGGACCACGAGCTCTGGACCGCGCGGGACGGCGACCTCGAGGTCGGCATGCTGTGGCTCGGGTTCACCGAGAGGTCGGACGGGCTGGTCGCCTTCGGGTACGACTTCCTGGTCACCTCCGACCGACGCCGTCAGGGCTACGGCTGGGCCATCATGGAGGCGGCCGAGCAGGTCTGTCGCGACCGCGGGGTGGTCGAGGTCGGGCTGTCGGTCTTCGGGTTCAACTCCGGCGCCCGGGCGTTGTACGAGCAGATGGGGTTCGAGGTCACCATCCTCCAGATGCGCAAGCGTCTCTGAGTCACTGCGCCGCGGAGCGGTCGCCGGACGTGTCGGCCAGCACAGGTCGAGAACGTCGACCTTCGCCAGGCCGGAGTCCTAGAGTGTCGCCAGCGGTGCCGGGACACGCCCGGCACCCACAGTTCGGGGGAACTCATGACACGAAAGATGATGGGCTGCGTCGCGGCCCTCGTGACCGCGACGACAGCAGCAGGGATCGTCGGTCTCGGGAGCACGAGTGCGTCGGCACGCGGCGAGGCGCCGACGGTGGCCGCCGCCGACTCCTACGCCCGGCAGCACGGTGCACCGCGAGCGGACCTGCGTCTGGACCGCACCGTCCAGGTGCCGGGCGGCAGCGTCGCGCACTTCCAGCAGTACCTCGCCGGCAAGCCGGTGATCGGTGCCGAGGTCGTCGTCCAGCTCGACGCCCGCGGGAAGATCCACGGCACCACCGGCGCCGTCACGTCGGCGCCGCGCAGCGTCACGGCGGCACCCGCACGCACCGAGGCGAGCGCCGAGACGACGGCCAAGGCGTCGCTGCGCAAGGCCGGCGCCCCGGAGGTCGACGCGACCGCAGCGGCCGCCACCGACCTCGCCTGGTACGACGCGGGCCTGTTCAAGGGCGCGGCGTCGAAGGGGGCCGTGACGCTCGTGCACGACGTCGAGGTGACGCCGACCGCGGTCGACGCCGTCGGCGGTCGGGTGCTCGTCGACGCGAACGACGGCACGCCGGTCTACACCGAGACCACGCAGCGTGACGCGACCAACCGCCGCGTGTGCGACGCCCGCAACCAGTACGTCACCAACCTCGACTGCCCGAGCCCGGTGCGGACCGAGGGGTCCGCGGCGAGCAGCGTCTCGGAGGTCAACGTGGCCTACGACCAGCTCGGCGCGACGTCGTCGTTCTACACCAGCCGGTTCGGGTACGACCTGTCGACGCAGATCGGTGGCGGAGCGCTTCGCGCGACCGTGCGCGCGTGCTACCGCGACTCCGGCGGCGACTACGGCTGCCCGATGGAGAACGCGTTCTGGACGGGACGCAGCATGGTCTTCGGCCAGGGCTTCGCCTCGGCCGACGACGTGGTCTCCCACGAGCTGACGCACGGTGTCATCCAGAACACCGCGGACCTGGTGTACTCCTACGAGCCCGGGGCCATCAACGAGTCGATGGCCGACGTGTTCGGCGAGTTCGAGGACCTCGACAACGGCACCGGGAACGACACGTCCTCGGCGCGGTGGCTGCTCGGTGAGGACCTGCCCATCGGCGCGATCCGCGACATGAAGACCCCGGAGCGCGGCAGCCAGCCGTCGAGCTACCGCGGCCAGTACTGGCAGAGCGGCTCGAGCGACAACGGCGGTGTCCACACCAACTCGGGCGTGGGCAACAAGGCGGCGTACCTCATCACCGACGGCGGGACGTTCAACGGCCAGACCATCACGGGTCTCGGCCAGGCCAAGGCCGAGCAGCTCTACTGGCGCACGCTCAACGCACTGACGAGCTCGTCGAACTACGCCCAGCTCGGCCAGACGCTGAAGTCCTCCTGCTCGGCCCTCGCCTCGGGCGGGACCGCCGGGTTCACGTCGACCGACTGCCAGCAGGTGAGCAAGGTCGTGACCGCGACGCGGATGTAGGCAGGCGACCGAAGGGATCGCCCGTACCGCCCACGCGGTGCGGGCGATCCGTTCGTCCGGGCGGTGGACGAGGCGCAGAGCTGTCGGCGTCGCGCGAACCACCTTCGGTGGAGCTGAGGGGACTCGAACCCCTAACCCCCTGCTTGCAAAGCAGGTGCGCTACCAATTGCGCCACAGCCCCTCGCGGGATCAGACCGAGTCGGTGGCCTGCTCCCAGGTGGTGCGCGTGGCGGCGGTCCCGTCGTCGCGACGAGCCACGGCCCACAGCACCCCGAGCGCGGCGAGGACGACCGCGAGAAGCTTCTTCATCGCCGTCCTCCTCGGGCGTCCGGTGGTGGGCCTAGCTGGACTTGAACCAGCGACCTCTTCCTTATCAGGGAAGCGCTCTAACCGAGCTGAGCTATAGGCCCGCAACAGCGATGAACTCTACCCCACGCCCGGGTGACCGGGCGAACCGGGGGCAGCACCGCCGCAGTTCGCGGATCAGTGATCCGTGAACGTCACCTCGATGCCGCCCAGCAGCTGGGCGGCGAGGTTGTACAGGTGCGCGGCGATCGTGGCGATCGCCGTCATCAGCACGACGTTGACCGCACTGAAGATCAGTGTGAGGCCGACCAGGCGACCCAGCCCGAGGTAGTCGGTGAGGTCGAAGCTGCCGGCGCTGTCGGACAGCACGTTGGAGACCGTGCCGTTCAGCTGGTCCCAGATGCCGGTGAGGTCGAGGACCACCCAGAAGATGGTGACCGCGACGACCGAGACGATCATCAGCGCGACCGAGACGACGAACGCCAGACGGGTGACCGACCACGGCTCGACGTGCGTCAGCCGCAGCCGTGCCTGACGACCGGACGCCGACGCCGCTGCCGGCGAGGCAGGGGCGGCCGGAGCCTTCGGCTCGTCCTTGACGGCGGGGATGACCGCGGTGCTGTCGGGCGACTGCGACGTGGTGCCGGCGTAGTCGGCAGCCGTCGGGGTCTTCTCGCGCGCAGCCGCGCCCTTCTTGGCGGGAGCGGACTTCTTGGCAGGGTCGGGCCGGCCGACCGGGCTCGGCGTCGCCTTCTTCGCCGTGCTGGGACCGTCGGTGGACGGCTTGGACGCCGCAGGCTTCGCGGGCGTGGCGCTCCCCGACGTCGAGCCGCTCGGGCGACCACGGCCGGAGGCCGGGCGGGCGGGACCGGCGGGACGGCGGTTCGCGCCGCCCTGCGCTGCGTCCTTGCCGCCGCCGACGGGCTTGCCGTCACGGTCGAGGCGCGGGATCTGCTGCGTCCGCGCGGCGTCACCGGCGCCCGAGCTGGGTGCCCGGTCCTGAGGCTTCTGCTGGTCGCTCACTCGTCGTGCCCCTCGTCAGTCGTGTCAGTGACCTCGGTGCCCGCGTCGTCGGGCGTCACCGGGTCCACCGTACCGGCCGGGGCGTCGTCGGCCTCGCTGTCAGGCTCCGCCGCGCCGCTCAGGTCGGTGTTCCGTGCGATCGTGACCACCCGGTCGTCACCCTTGAACTTGACGAAGGTGACCCCCATCGTGCCGCGACCCTTGGCCGGCACGCCCGCGACCTGGCTGCGCGTGACCTGGCCTCCAGCGGTGACGGAGATGACGTCGTCGGAGTCCTTCAGCACCAGTCCGCCGACGAGCTCGCCGCGGGCCTCGGTGATCTGCATGGCCTTGATGCCCAGGCCGCCGCGACCCTGCAGGCGGTACTCGTCGATCGAGGTCTTCTTGGCGTAGCCGCCGTCGGTGACGGTGAAGACGTAGAGGCGGTCCTCCTCGGGCACGTCCTCGAGGGCGACGTCTGCGTGCTCGTGCCGGATGACCGTCATGGACAGCAGGGCGTCGTCGTCGCGGAACTTCATGCCGGTGACGCCGGACGTCGCGCGACCCATGGGCCGCAGCTGGTCGTCGTCGGACCGGAACCGGATGGCCTGCGCCTTCTTGCTGATGAGCAGGAGGTCGTCGTCGGGTCCGGCGATGTCGGCGCCGATGAGGGCGTCGTCCTCGTCGCGGAAGTTGATCGCGATGACACCGGCTTGGCGCGGGCTGTTGTAGTCGGCCAACCGCGTCTTCTTCACCAGGCCCTTGCGGGTGGCGAGGACCAGGTAGGGCGCCTGGTCGTAGTCGCGGATGGCGAGGACCTGCGCGATCTCCTCGTCGGGCTGGAAGCTCAGCAGCCCGGCGACGTGACCACCCTTGGCGTCGCGTCCGGCCTCGGGCAGCTGGTAGGCCTTGGTGCGGTACACGCGGCCGGCCGTCGTGAAGAACAGGATCCAGTGGTGCGCCGTGGTGGGGAACAGGTGCTCGACGAAGTCGCCGTCGCGCAGCTGCGCGCCGCGCACCCCCTTGCCGCCGCGACCCTGCACCCGGTACTGGTCGGTGCGGGTGCGCTTGGCGTAGCCGCCGCGGGTGATGGTGACCACGACGTCCTCGTCGGGGATGAGGTCCTCCATCGAGAGGTCGCCGTCACCGGGGACGATCGGCGTGCGGCGGTCGTCGCCGTACTTGTCGACGATCTCGGCCAGCTCCTCGCTGACGATGGCCCGCTGACGCTCCTCGCTGGCCAGGATGGCCTTGAAGTCGGCGATCTTGGCCTCGAGCTCGGCCAGGTTGTCGATGATCTTCTGCCGCTCGAGGGCCGCGAGGCGGCGCAGCTGCATGTCGAGGATGGCGCGTGCCTGCAGCTCGTCGATCTCGAGCAGCGCGATCAGGCCGTCGCGCGCCTCCTCGACGGTGGGGCTGCGGCGGATGAGTGCGATGACCTCGTCGAGCGCGTCGAGCGCCTTCACGAGACCACGCAGGATGTGGGCCTCGGCCTCGGCCTTCTTGAGACGGTAGGCGGTACGCCGCTGGATGACCTCGATCTGGTGGGCGATCCAGTGCGACACGAACCCGTCGAGGGTGAGGGTGCGCGGGACGTCGTCGACGAGCGCCAGCATGTTGGCGCTGAAGTTCGACTGCAGGTCGGTGTGCTTGTAGAGGTTGTTGAGCACCACCCGGGCCACGGCGTCGCGACGCAGCTCGATGACGATCCGCATGCCGGCACGGTCGGACGACTCGTTGCGCAGGTCGGAGATGCCCTGCACACGGCCGGCGTTGACCAGGTCGGCGATCTTGCGCATGAGTGCGTCGGGGTTCACCTGGTAGGGCAGCTCGGTCACGACGAGCTGGATGCGGCCCTTCGTGTCCTCCTCGATGTTGACCACGGCACGCATCTGCACCGAGCCGCGGCCCGTGCGGTACATGTCCTCGATGCCGCGCGTGCCCACGATGAGGCCGTGGGTCGGGAAGTCGGGACCCTTGACCCGCTCGATGAGCGCCTCGAGCAGCTCGGCCTTGCCGGCGTCGGGGTGGGCGAGCGCCCACTGGACGCCGTCGGCCACCTCGCGCAGGTTGTGCGGCGGGATGTTGGTGGCCATGCCGACCGCGATGCCGGCCGAGCCGTTGACGAGCAGGTTCGGGATGCGCGCGGGCAGCACCGTCGGCTCGGAGGAGCGGCCGTCGTAGTTGGGCTTGAAGTCGACGGTGTCCTCGTCGATGTCGCGCACCATCTCCATGGCGATCGGCGCGAGCTTGCACTCGGTGTACCGCATGGCGGCCGCCGGGTCGTCGCCGACGGAGCCGAAGTTGCCCTGGCTGGCGATCATGGGCGCCCGCATGACCCACGGCTGCGCGAGCCGGACGAGGGTGTCGTAGATCGCCGTGTCTCCGTGCGGGTGGTACTGACCCATCACGTCACCGACGATGCGGCTGCACTTGGAGAAGCCGCGGTCGGGACGGTATCCGCCGTCGAACATCGCGTAGAGCACGCGCCGGTGCACCGGCTTGAGCCCGTCGCGCACGTCGGGCAGGGCCCGCGACACGATGACGCTCATCGCGTAGTCGATGTAGGACCGCTGCATCTCGTCCTGCAGCTCGACGGGCTCGATGCGGTCGCGCTCGATGGGGGTGTCGGTCATGTGTCGGTTCTCGTTTCAGGAAGGCGTCGCGGGAGCGGGCTGGCGGCCGGACGGCCTAGATGTCGAGGAAGCGGACGTCCTTGGCGTTGCGCTGGATGAAGCTGCGACGCTGCTCGACGTCCTCGCCCATGAGGATCGTGAAGATCTCGTCGGCCATGGCGGCGTCGGCGAGGGTGACCTGGCGCAGCACACGCGCGTCGGGGTCCATGGTGGTCTCCCACAGCTCGCCGGCGTTCATCTCGCCCAGACCCTTGAACCGCTGCACCGGCGCCTCCTTGGGAAGGCGGTAGCCGGCCTCGTCGCCGGCCGCGAGCAGCGCGTCGCGCTCGCGGTCGGAGTAGGCGAGCTCGTGGGCGTGGTTGGTCCACTTGATCTTGTACAGCGGCGGCTGCGCGAGGTAGACGTGGCCGTTGTCGATCAGCGGCTTCATGAAGCGGAACAGCAGCGTGAGCAGCAGGGTGGAGATGTGCTGGCCGTCGACGTCGGCGTCGGCCATGAGCACGATCTTGTGGTACCGCAGCTTGGCGATGTCGAAGTCGTCGTGGACGCCGGTGCCGAGCGCGCTGATGATCGCCTGGACCTCGGCGTTCTGCAGGATCTTGTCGATCCGCGCCTTCTCGACGTTGAGGATCTTGCCGCGCAGCGGGAGGATCGCCTGCGTGCCCGGGTCGCGGCCGTTCTTGGCCGAGCCGCCGGCGGAGTTGCCCTCGACGACGAACAGCTCGCACTTCTCGGGGTCGCGGCTCGAGCAGTCGGCCAGCTTGCCGGGGAGGCCACCGCCGCCCAGGAAGCCCTTGCGGTTGCGGGCGAGGTCGCGGGCCTTGCGCGCGGCGAGCCGGGCGGAGGCGGCGTCGATGGCCTTGCGGATGACGACCTTGCCCTCGGCCGGGTTCCGCTCCAGCCAGGCGGCGAGCTCGTCGTTGACGACCTTCTGGACGAAGCTGCGTGCCTCGGAGTTGCCGAGCTTCGTCTTCGTCTGGCCCTCGAACTGCGGCTCGGCGAGCTTGATGGAGATGATCGCAGTGAGACCCTCGCGGATGTCCTCGCCCGACAGCTCCTCCTTGCCCTTGAGCAGGTTGTTGGTGTCGGCGAACCGCTTGACGGTCGTGGTGAGCGCGGTGCGGAAGCCCTCCTCGTGGGTGCCGCCCTCGTGCGTGTTGATCGTGTTGGCGAACGTGTGTACCGACTCGCTGAAGGAGTCGTTCCACTGCATCGCCAGCTCGAGGGAGAGGCCGTTCTCCTCGTCGTCGCGCTCGATGGAGATGACGTCGTTGTGGATCGGCGAGCGGGTGCCGACGTTGATGTGGTGCACGTAGTCGACGAGTCCGCCGTCGTAGCGGAAGCGCACCTCGCGCTCGAGGTCGTCGGCGCCGTCCTCGTCGTCGCTGCCGAGGTCGCGCTCGTCGCGCAGGTGGATCTCCAGGCCCTTGTTGAGGAACGCCATCTCGCGGAAGCGGCTCTTGAGGGTGTCGAAGGAGTAGTCCGTCGTCTCGAAGATGTCGGCGTTGGCGTAGAAGGTCTGCGTCGTGCCGGTCTCGTCGGTCGCCTCGCCCTGCTCGAGCTCGCCGGTGGGCACGCCGTTGTCGAACGTCTGGCGCCAGACGAAGCCGTCGCGCTTGATGACCGTGTGCATCGTGGTGCTCAGCGCGTTGACGACGGAGATGCCGACGCCGTGCAGACCGCCGGACACCTTGTAGCCGCCACCACCGAACTTGCCGCCCGCGTGCAGCGACGTCATGACGAGCGTGACGGCCGGGATCTTCTCCGTCGGGTGCATGTCGACGGGGATGCCGCGACCGTCGTCGACCACGCGTACGCCGCCGTCGTCCTGCAGCACGACCTCGATGTGGGTGGCGTGGCCCGCGAGCGCCTCGTCGACGGAGTTGTCGACGACCTCGTAGACGAGGTGGTGCAGACCGCGCTCGCCCGTGGAGCCGATGTACATGCCGGGACGCTTGCGGACGGCCTCGAGACCTTCGAGCACCTGGATGTTGCTCGCGTCGTACGAACCCTCGACCTGGGAGCGGGAGACCAGCTCCTCCGCGATGGGCTCGGGCGTGGTCTCGTCGTCAGGAGAGGTGGTCACTGTTCCAGTATACGGGCGATTGTGTGGCTCCCAGCGCACCTGCCCTCGTGTCACCGCGGGCCCGGCGGGTCCAGAGTAGTGCTGAGCGGGCTCGCAGCCCCTCCAGGAGCGCCGCGCGGGGTGGGGCCCCATGCCCCGATCGTCCCCGGGGGGCGTTCGGGCGTCTGAGGCCCGTTGGCGCGCCGCGACGCAGTTGACCCTGTCCGTCATCGTAGGAGGCATGACCCTCGTGGACCCCGACGTCGCTCCCGCGCCGGCGCGATCGACCCGCCGGACGGGCTCGAGCGTGCGCGGCACCGCCGCCGTCGTGGCCCTCGGCGCGACGCTCGCGTGCACGGTGCTGGCGTGGTTCGTGCTGCGCACCCCGCTCGGTCAGCGCCTCGACGAGCGCGCGATGAACACCGTGGTCGCCGGCCGCGACACGCAGCTGCAGGTGCTGAGCGTGCTGGGCTACGTCTCCATCGGCGCGATCGTCGTCGTGGCGCTCGCGTGCGTCGTCGTGGCGCTCCTCCGCGGTCGCGCCGCGCTCGCTCTCGGTGCCCTGACCGTGATCGCGGGCGCCAACGTGACCACCCAGGTCCTCAAGCACGCCCTGCTCACGCGCGCCGACGTCGTCGACGGGGTCGTCGCCCCCGTCAACAGCTTCCCGAGCGGCCACACCACCGTCGTGGCCGCCGGGGTCGGCGCGCTGTGCCTCGTGTCGCCGCGCTGGATGCGGCCCCTCGTCGTGCCGTTCGGTGCGTTCGCCGTGACCCTCACCGGCGCGTCCACGGTCGTGGCCGGGTGGCACCGACCCTCCGACGTCGTCGGCGCCGTGCTCGTGACGACCGCCTGGACCGCCGTCGTCTCGTGGGTCCTCGGTCGCCAGCACGTCGCCGTCCGCGGCACCTGGCTGCTCGCCCTCGTCGGCGCCGTCGCCGCGATCGGCGCCCTCGTCGCCATCGGCGTTCGCCCCTCCTACGGCTGGGACGGCTTCACCGACGCCGCCCTCGTCCTCGGCGCCCTCGGCGTCACCCTCGGCCTCGGCGTCGCTGCGGGGAACCGGGCGACGCCGACGTCGTAGGGGTCGGGTCGCGCCCTCGCTGGGGGCTCGTGCGCTGCCTGCGGGGGTCGTGACCTTGCTGGCGCGCTGCCGCAGGGGGTCGTGACCTTGGTGGTGCGCTGCCGCAGGGGGTCGTGACCTGCTGGTGCGCTGCCTCGGCTGGTGCTGGCGGTGGTCTCCGAGAGGGCCTCGACCGGCAGCGGGCCCGACCACGGTTTCGGGTCTCGGGGTCTGGCTTGAGCCCCGTGGGTGACGCACGCTTCTTCGTTTCTGCGTTCTCGGGCCACGATTCTGCGTTTGCGCGTCCTATCGGTGGATCTGCAACCGCAAGAGCGCTTCTGCGGTTGAGAATCCACCGATAGCGGGCTGTCGGCGCGAAAGTCTCTGCGTTCGCGCGCCCGAGTCCGAACGCTTCTGCGTTCACGACGGGATCCCGTAGGCAACGCAGAATCCTTGTCCCCCCGCACACGAACGCAGAAGCTTGCGTCCACCCCAGCACCAACCCGCAGCCCGAGACCCCAGACCAGCGCGCCCGCCCGCCGCCCGGTCGAGGCCCTTTCGGAGACCAGATACAGCGAAGGCCGAGACAGCGCACCAGCGGGTCGAGACCTCCTGCGGCAGCGCACCAGCTAGAAGAGGCCCCCGCCGGCAGCGCACCAGCAGCCCGAGCCCAGCGATCAGCCGTACGTGTCCCGCGGCCCGCGACCCTTCACCGACCGGGGGCCACGCTTCCAGGAGGGGGCTTGGGGGCCACGGACCTCGATGCGGAGGACGGCGCCGTCGCCGAGCTCCTCGTTGAGGCGGGCGACGAGGCGAGGGGCGAGCAGGCGGAGCTGGGTGGCCCAGGCCGTCGAGTCAGTGGTCACGTGCAGGACCGCGTCCTCGTACCCGTCGACGGTCGAGTGTCGGGCGACCTCGGGGCCGACGATGGAGGACCAGTCGGTGAACACGCGCTGCGCCGACAGCCGGTCGTCCCAACCCTGCTGGCGCACGAGTGCACCGAGGGCGTCGGCGACGGTGGTCGGGTCCTCCCGACTCTTGCGCCGGCGGGGGGTGGAGCCGTCGGTACGTCGACGACGGGGACGCAGCGGTGCGCCCGTCCCGCGGTAGCTGTCGGCAATCTCGCGGGCCAGGCCGAGTGGGTCGTCGGAGCCGGGCGGCTCGGTGCCGTCGTCGTCGGGTGGGGTGCCGGACACCTCAGGCCTCCGTGACCTTGCCGGCGTGCACGTCGAAGCGGTGGCCGGCGAGCGCAGCGGGCACGTCGTCGGCGACGGCCGCCGTGACGAGCACCTGCTCGGCGTCGCCCACGAGCTCGGCGAGCTGCTCGCGGCGACCCTCGTCGAGCTCGGCGAAGACGTCGTCG
>NZ_LUNH01000016.1:0-42671 GCF_001628525.1 Aeromicrobium sp. REDSEA-S38_B2
CACCCCCACCCCTGTCGGCCTCGGCGCGTGCGTCGAGGCCGTCGAAGCGCTGTTCCACCCGCTGCTGCACAGCCTGCGCGAGAGCGGCGACGCGCTCGCGCCGCTGTTCGACGGCGACGTCTCCGCCGCGCAGGTCCTCGACGCCGTCCGTCCGCACGCGCTCGAGGTGCTCGCCGACGCGCACACCGTCGGCGCCGGGTTCGTCGTCTCCCCCGGCCTGCTGACCGACGAGGAGTACCTGCTGGCCTGGTGGCAGGGCGACGACCAGGGGCGCATCCCCGACTCGATCGCCCTCGTGCAGTCGACCGACTACAGCCGCCAGGAGTGGTTCCGCACGCCGCAGCGCAGCCACGCGTCGCACGTGACGGGCCCCTACATCGACTACGTCTGCACCGACGAGTTCATGCTCACCTCGACCGTCCCCGTCGAGCGCGACGGTCGGATGCTCGGCGTCATGGGGGCCGACGTGCTCGCCGAGACGGTCGAGCGCACGCTGCTGGACACCTTCCGCGCGGCGCACGCCACGCTCGTCAACGACCACGACCGCGTCGTGCTGTCCTCGCAGGTGCACCTGTTCGCGGGCGAGCCCGTCGACCGCGACGCGTTCGGCACGCACGTGCCGTGCGCGGGCCTGCCGTTCACCGTGCTGGCGTGACCCCCGTGGCCCCCGTCTCGTCGGGGTAGGCGGCGACGACGAACGTGCGCAGCCGCTCGGCCAGCGCGGCCAGCGACGCCTCGGCGGGGTGCGTGGACGACCAGGCCACGAACAGCCGCACCGCGAGGTCGGCCCCGCCGGAGCGCACGCGCAGGCCCCGCAGGCCGTACCGGACGTCGTCGGACACGACGGCCACCCCGCGCCCGGCCGCCGCGAGCGCCTGCGCCACCGTGCCGCTGCTCGCCTCCACGAGCGAGGCCGGCCAGCGCTGCTCGCGCTCGACGGCCGTGTCGAGCACCTGACGGGCGGCGAACGTCGGCGGCACGGTGACGACGTCGTGCTCGAGCAGCTCGGCCAGCCCCACGCTGCCGCGGTCGGCCCACGCGTGGTCGGCTCGCACGTACGCCCACACGGGGAGCTCGGGCAGCGCCGCCGAGCGGAGCGGACGACGGGGGCGACGGGTGGTGACGACGAGGTCGGCACCGCGGCGCATCGCGTCGTCGACGTCGAGCGCGGCCGTCTCGACGACGGACGGCGTGGGGTCGTCGTCGCGCAGGCTGGCGAGGAACGGCGAGACGACGTCGGCGAGCGTCGTGGCCGGCGCCGCGATGGTGACCCGGTCGAGGCCGCCCTCGGCCTGCACGCGGGCGGCGGTGCGCAGCGTCTCGGCCGACGCCAGCACGTCGCGGGCCAGCGGCAGGAGGCTGCGTCCCGCGGCGGACAGCACGAGCCGTCCGGCCACGCGCTCGAAGAGGTCGACGCCGAGCTCGCGCTCGAGCTGGCGGAGCTGGCGCGAGAGGGCGGGCTGCGTGACGCGCACCCGCTCGGCGGCCGCGCTCACGGTGCCCGCGTCGACGACGGCGACGAAGGACGCCAGCGTCCGGATCTCCATGGCGCCATCCTATGCACTGGATGCATGGATGTGATCGTCGATCGGCATTGGACGGCATGGGTGGGACGGGTCGAGACTGGGCACGCCGCAGCTACGGCAGCACGCCTGGACCCGTCAGGCCGACCGCGAGAGGACCCGCCATGTCCGTGCCCCAGAGACGTCACCTCACCACCCCGCTCCCCGGACCTCGGTCGCAGGAGCTGATGGCCCGCAAGAGCGCGGCCGTCGCGGGCGGCGTGGGCACGACGATGCCGGTCTTCGCGGCCCAGGCCGGCGGGGGCGTCGTCGTCGACGTCGACGGCAACAGCCTCATCGACCTCGGGTCGGGCATCGCCGTGACGACGGTCGGCAACAGCGCGCCGCGCGTGGTCGCGGCCGTGCAGGAGCAGGTCGCCGCGTTCACCCACACGTGCTTCATGGTGACCCCCTACGAGGGCTACGTCGCCGTCGCCGAGGCCCTCAACCGGCTCACCCCCGGTGACCACGAGAAGCGCACCGCGCTGTTCAACTCCGGCGCCGAGGCCGTCGAGAACGCGGTGAAGATCGCCCGCGCGCACACCGGCCGCCAGGCGGTGGTGGTCTTCGACCACGCCTACCACGGCCGGACGAACCTGACGATGGCCATGACGGCGAAGTCGATGCCGTACAAGCAGGGCTTCGGGCCGTTCGCGTCCGAGGTGTACCGGGCTCCTCTGTCGTACCCGTTCCGCGACGGCGGCCTCGACGGTGCGACTGCCGCGGCCCGCGCACTCGACGTGGTCGAGAAGCAGGTCGGCGCCGTCAACGTGGCCGCGGTCGTCGTCGAGCCCATCCAGGGCGAGGGCGGGTTCATCGAGCCCGCCCCGGGCTTCCTGCCCGCCCTGGCCGCCTGGTGCCGCGAGAACGGCGTCGTGTTCGTGGCCGACGAGGTGCAGACCGGCTTCGCCCGCACGGGCGACCTCTTCGCCTGCGACCGCGAGGGGGTCGTGCCCGACCTCGTCGTGACCGCCAAGGGCATCGCGGGCGGTCTGCCGCTCTCGGCCGTGACCGGCCGCGCCGAGATCATGGACGCACCGCACGCCGGCGGCCTCGGCGGCACGTACGGCGGCAACCCGCTCGCGTGCGCTGCGGCGCTCGCCGCGATCGAGACCGTCGAGCAGGACGGCCTGGTCGAGCGGGCCCGTGCGGTGGAGGCCTTCCTGAAGGAGCGCCTGCACGCCCTGCAGGCGCGCGACGCACGCGTGGGCGACGTGCGTGGACGCGGTGCGATGATCGCCGTCGAGCTCGTCCGCCCGGGCACCACCGACCCCGACCCCGACCTCGCCCGCGCGGTGTCGGCGGCGGCGCACGCCGAGGGCGTCATCGTGCTCACCTGCGGCACCTACGGCAACGTGCTGCGCCTCCTGCCGCCGCTGGCCATCGACGACACGCTCCTCGGCGAGGGTCTCGACGTGCTCGAGGCGGCCTTCGCCTCCACGCTGGTGGGCGCGGCCCAGTGACCACACCGACCGAGGAGCCCCCCGTGACCGGAAACCCGCTCGACGACGCCCGCTCGCAGCTGCGCGAGGCGATCGACCTGCTCGGCCTCGACGAGGGCATGTACGAGCTGCTCGCCGCCCCGCGCCGCGAGATCACCGTGAGCATCCCCCTGCGCCGCGACGACGGCAGCGTCGAGGTCATCACCGGCCACCGCGTGCAGCACAACTACTCCCGCGGCCCCGGCAAGGGCGGCCTGCGGTACGCGCCCGACGTGGACCTCGACGAGGTGCGTGCGCTCGCCATGTGGATGACCTGGAAGTGCGCGCTGCTCGACGTGCCGTACGGCGGCGCGAAGGGCGGTGTGGCCATCGACCCCCGGCACTACTCGGCCGCCGAGCTGGAGCGCGTCACGCGGCGCTACACGTCGGAGATCGCGCCACTGATCGGTCCGGCGCACGACATCCCCGCCCCCGACGTCGGCACCGACGAGCAGACGATGGCCTGGATGATGGACACCTACTCGGTGAACTTCGGCCACACCGTGCTCGGTGTCGTGACCGGCAAGCCGATCAGCCTGGGCGGGTCGCTCGGGCGCGCGTCGGCCACGTCGCGCGGGGTGGTCATCGTCGCGTTGCAGGCCCTCGCCCACGTCGGCCTCGACCCTCGCGCCGCGACGGCCGCCGTGCAGGGCTTCGGCAAGGTCGGGCGCGGCGCTGCCCGCTTCTTGGCCGACGCCGGCGTCACCGTGCGTGCCGTGAGCGACCAGTACGGCGGAGTGCAGCGCGCCGACGGCCTCGACGTCGCCGCGCTCGAGGCGCACGTCGACGCGACCGGCTCCGTCGTCGGGTTCGCCGGCGCCGAGCCGATCGAGAACGCCGACCTCCTGGAGCTCGACGTCGACCTGCTCGTGCCCGCCGCGGTGGAGGGCGTCATCAACGGCTCGAACGCCGAGCGGGTCCGCGCGCGCCTCGTCGTCGAGGGCGCGAACGGCCCGACGACGGCCGAGGCCGACGCGGTGCTCGCCGAGCGCGGCGTCGTGGTCGTGCCCGACATCCTCGCGAACGCGGGCGGCGTGATCGTCTCCTACTTCGAGTGGGTCCAGGCCAACCAGGCGTACTGGTGGACCGAGGACGAGGTCGAGGGACGCCTCGCCGACCGGATGACCGCGGCCTGGCGGCACGTGCTCGCGCACTCGCGCTCCCTCGACCTGACGCTGCGCGCGGCCGCCACCAGCCTGGCCGTCAAGCGTGTCGCCGACGCCCACCTCCAGAGAGGCCTCTACCCGTGAGCACCCGTGCCGCCGCACCCGAGTCCGACCTGTCCGACCTCGACCTGCACCTGATCGATCCCGGCAGCGGCGTGCTGGTCGGCGGGCAGTGGCGCAAGGGCGGCAACGGCACCTTCGACGTCGTCGACCCGGCCGACCTGACGGTCGTGGCGCAGGTGTCCGACGGCGACCTCGCCGACGCTACGGCCGCGGTCGACGCGGCGGAGGCCGCCTTCGCCACCTGGCGCCGGACGGCACCGCGCGAGCGGTCGGTCGTGCTGCGCCGTGCGTTCGAGCTGATGCACCGCGACGCCGACCGCCTCGCCGCGCTGATCGTCCGCGAGAACGGGAAGTCGCTCGCCGACGCACGCGGCGAGGTCGTGTACGCGGCCGAGTTCTTCCGCTGGTTCGCCGAGGAGGCCGTGCGCCCCCACGGCGACTACGGCTCCTCCCCCGCCGGCGGCACGCGCACGATCGTCACGCACCGCCCGGTCGGCGTGGCTGCGCTGGTGACGCCCTGGAACTTCCCCGCGGCGATGGCCACCCGGAAGATCGCGCCCGCGCTCGCCGCCGGGTGCACCGTGGTGCTCAAGCCGGCGGCCGAGACGCCGCTGACCGCGCTGGCGGTCGCCCGCCTGCTCGCGGAGGCCGGCGTGCCCGACGGCGTCGTCAACGTCGTGCCCACCACCGACGCGGCAGGCGTCGTCGGCCACTGGCTCGGCGACCCGCGCGTCCGCAAGATCTCGTTCACCGGGTCCACCCGGGTGGGCTCCATCCTCCTGGGCCAGGCGGCGGAGCGTGTCGTCAACGCCTCGATGGAGCTGGGCGGCAACGCACCGTTCGTCGTGGCCGACGACGCCGACCTCGACGCCGCCGTGGCCGGGGCGATGGTCGCCAAGTTCCGCGGCGGCGGGCAGGCCTGCACGGCCGCCAACCGGTTCTACGTGCACGCCGACGTCGTCGACGCGTTCGTCGAGCGCTTCGGAGCCGAGGTCGAGCAGCTGACGGTCGGTCCGGCACGGTCGGGCGCGGCGGTCGGCCCGCTGATCTCCGCAGCCGCCGTCGAGACGCTCGCCGACGTGGTCGGCGACGCCGTGGTCGCCGGGGCCCGGATCAGCCACCAGGCGCCCGTCCCCGATGCGCCGGGCCACTTCTTCGCGCCGACCGTGCTGGTCGACGTCCCCGCCGACGCCGCGATCCTCGACCACGAGCTGTTCGGGCCGGTCGCGCCGATCGTCACGTGGCGCACCGACGAGGAGCTGCTCGCCCTCGTGAACGCGAGCGAGATGGGGCTGGCCTCCTACGTCTTCTCCGGCGACCTGCAGCGAGCGATCCGCCTCGGGGAGGCGTTCGACGCCGGCATGGTCGGCGTGAACCGCGGGCTCGTCTCCGACCCCTCCGCCCCGTTCGGCGGGGTGAAGCAGAGCGGCCTCGGCCGCGAGGGCGCCCGCGAGGGCCTGGCGGAGTACACCGAGACGCAGTACCTCAGCGTCGACTGGCCGGGCTGACCCGACGATTCACGCGGGCGTGGCGGGGAACGATGCAGGCATGAGCGAACCGCAGACCGTCACCCCACGCCACCTCCGCAACCTCCTCGCCGCGTCACCCGACTGCTTCCTCGGGCTCGTCGAGGGCGAGGTCAGGGTCGTGGACGGGGGTGACGACGAGGGAGCCCTCGAGATCGTCTCCGCCGCCGACCTGCGCGACCGGGTCGGCGACGACCCGGACGACGACGTGCTCGCGGACGAGGCGGAGTCGCTCACCGTCGCCACCCAGCAGCTCGGCGGGTAGCCGTGCTGGCGACGGGGAACGACGAGCCCGAGCGCTAGGCCGGCCCTCGCTCAGAGCTTCTCGAAGACCATCGTCGCCTGGATGCGGTCGCCGCCACCCAGCCCTGAGCTCTTCGCCGACGCCGTGGTGATGGTGTGCAGGCGGTAGCCCTGCGCCGCCTGGGCGTTGATCGCACTCTCCAGCTCGGACAGGTTGCCCGACTTGGTGCCGAGGAACTTCTCCTTGAGCGTCACCTGCAGGACCACGTAGTTCATCGTCGACACCTCTCGTCACGGGAGCGCGACGGTCGCGGTCCTCAGCGGATGTCTACCGCCGCGAAGGGTCCGAGCGTGGGCGAACGGGCGAAGATCCGCCAAATCGTCACGTCAGTTCAGCCCAGCCCCGACCCCGACCCGCGCACGTGCTCGAACACCAGGCTCGTCTCGGTCGACGTGAACTCCCGCGAGGCGCTGAGGTGGTCGATGGGACGGGTGGCTGGCGGAGGCCCGGGGTCTACTTCTGGAACCTTCTCCCTCGCGGGACCCGTGGCAACCCTTACCGTCCAGTCGGCCAGCTGAGCATCGACGATTTTAGCCTCGTACCGTCGTCACGACGTATCCGAAGCGGTTGGTGACGACGGCCCTTCCCGTCCTACCGCCGACGTTGACGTCGAAGGCATACGTCCCTCGCCAGTCGTACTTCGTGTTCTTGCTATGGCTCGAGCAGCTCCAATGGAACTCATAACGCGCTCCTACGCCCCGCTTGTCGTAGGTGCAGTTCACCGGTGTTCTCCTTCCCACGGCGGTCCTACCACCGACAGCCACCGCTCTCAGACCGCTCGAAAGCCTGAAGTGGAACTGGACGGGAAGCTTGGTGTTGGCGTAACGGACCTGCGCCGTGAACCTCCCCTGAGAGTCGCTCGCCGTGAACGTCGGCGAGTCGAGTGTGAAGGTCTTGTATCCCCCGACCGCTTCGCTCGCCATGACGGTTGCACCGTCGGCTGATCGAACGGACATCGTCGCGCACCGGTCGTCGTCCGCCCCGACATCCTCCGCGACCTCAAGCGCATCGCGCGCAGTCCCATGGTCCAGTGCGATGAAAATCGTCGATACGAACGGGCACTCTCCAAGGCCCGGCGGATCGTCCGGCTCTGCTGCCGGGGCAGACCCCGCTGGAAGGAGTGCCAGCATCAACACCAGTGACCCACCCACTGCGGCACACCCCTTGAACACGAGTTCCTCCTACACCTTCTGCCGCAGCGTCGTGACCACTCCGTGCGACTCAGTCCGGTCCACATCGCCAAGGGCAGACCACACTCACGTCGACCGTCAAGATCCAGGAGCTCAGACGGAACGGACGTCCCAGGTCGACGCCGAGCCCCGCACGTGCTCGAACACCAGGCTCGTCTCGGTCGACGTGAACTCCCGCGAGGCGCTGAGGTGGTCGATGACGAAGGCGCGCAGGGCGTCCGGCGACGGGAGCGCGACCTGGATGAGGAAGTCGTCGTCGCCGGCGAGGAAGAAGACGTTGAGCACGCCGGGCAGCGCGGCGAGCCGGGGCGCGACCGAGCCGATGTCGGCGCGGGCCGCCGGCTGCAGCCGCACGGCGATCATCGCCTGGATGGGCCGACCGACGGCGGCAGGGTCGAGGTCGGCGTGGAAGCCGCGGACCACCCCGCTCGACACCAGCCGCCGCAGGCGCAGCGAGCACGTCGACGGCGCGATGCCGACCCGCTCGGCCAGCACGTTGTTCGGCACGCGGGCGTCGTCGGCGAGCACGTCGAGGAGCCGACGGTCGATGTCGTCGAGCGTGATGGCGCGCGAGCCGGTCGCGCTCGTGCCCGAGCCGTTCGACGGACCGCCCGCGACACCAGCCATGGACGAACGATAGTCGGCACCAGCGCCCCATCTCGACGATCGTGCGGACTTTTCTCCGACGGGGGGCCGGAATCTCCAGGATGGTCACCACCAGTCGATCGTCGAAGGAGTGCCATGCGCGTCGGAGTGCCGAAGGAAGTCAAGAACCACGAGTACCGCGTGGCCCTCACGCCCGTGGGCGTCCACGAGCTCGTGGCCCACGGGCACGACGTGCACGTGCAGAGGGGCGCGGGTCTCGGCTCGTCGATCACCGACGAGGAGTACGAGCGGGCGGGCGCACGCCTCCTCGACCGCGCGGAGGACGTCTGGGGCGAGGCCGAGATGGTGCTCAAGGTCAAGGAGCCCATCGCGTCGGAGTACCCGCTGCTGCGCGACGACCTGACCCTCTTCACCTACCTGCACCTCGCGGCCGACCGCCCCCTCACCGAGGCGCTCGTCGACGCCGGCACCACCGGCATCGCCTACGAGACCGTGCAGCTGCCGAGCGGCGGCCTCCCGCTGCTGTACCCGATGTCGGAGGTGGCCGGATGCCTCGCGCCGCAGGTCGGCGCGCACTCGCTGCTCAAGGCGCAGGGCGGACGCGGCGTGCTGCTCGGTGGCGTGGGCGGTGTCACCAACGCCAAGGTGGTGATCATCGGCGCGGGCGTCTCCGGCCAGAACGCCGCCAACATCGCGCTCGGCATGGGCGCCGACGTCACCCTCCTCGACACCGACCTCGAGAAGCTGCGCATGTCGTTCTGGCGCTACAACAACCAGGTGCACGGGCTCGCGTCGTCGACCTACGTCCTGGAGGAGCAGGTCCGCCAGGCCGACCTGGTCATCGGCGCGGTGCTGGTCGCCGGCGCGGCCGCCCCGAAGCTGGTGAGCAACGACCTCGTCGCGCAGATGAAGCCGGGGTCGGTGCTCGTCGACATCGCCGTCGACCAGGGCGGCTGCTTCGAGGACACCCGACCGACCACGCACGACGACCCCACGTTCACGGTGCACGGCTCGACGTTCTACTGCGTGGCGAACATGCCCGGCGCCGTCCCGCACACGTCGACCTACGCGCTGACCAACGCGACGCTGCCGTACACGGTGGCGCTCGCCGACCACGGCTGGCGCGAGGCCCTGCGCGCCGACGCGAGCCTGGCCAAGGGCCTCAACACCCACGCCGGCTCGGTCACCAACACCCCCGTGGCCGAGGCGCACGGACTCACCCCGGCGTCGCTCGAGGAGGCGCTGGCCTAGACCTCCCCCGTTGCGGAACGTCATCGCCCTTTCTTAGGACGAGAACGGGCGATGACGTTCCGAAACGAGGGAACTGCTCACGCGGGCTCGGGCTCGGCCTCCGGCTCGTCGAGCAGGTGCGACGCCTCCACGAAGTCGCGCGAGAGGGTCTTGTAGCCCTCGTGGTCGAACAGCACGGTCACGTGCTCGGCGTCGGCGTCGACGACGGCGCCCGGGCCGAAGGTCGGGTGCTCCAGGTGGGCGCCATGAGTGCCTGCGTCCGCGGACTCGACGACGCCCTCGAGGCAGCGGTCGCACACACCGCAGTCGTCGGCCTGCTGGCCGAAGTACCCGGCGACCCATGACCAGCGGCAGCGGCGGGTCTCGGCGTACTCGCGCACCATCTCCACCCGCGACTCCTCCAGCCGACGCCGTTCCTCCGCGCGCTCGACCAGCTGCTGCGCTGTCACGTCGTCCAGGCTCTCGTCCAGGTCGAGGAGGTTGAGCACGCGCGCCGCCGTGGCCCGACCGACCCCGGCGGACTCCGCGACCTCGCGCGGATCGGTGCCGACGTCGCGCGCCGCCCGCAGCACCTTCGAGACCGTGCCCCGCTTCGGCACCGCGGCCGCGAAGAAGCGTCCGAGGGCGCGGTCCTCCGGACGGTGCACGAGCGTGGCGACGGCGGGCTCCCCGTCGCGGCCCGCGCGTCCGGCCTCCTGCACGTAGGTGTCGACGGACGCCGGCGCACCGGCGTGCACGACCCAGCGGACGTCGGGCTTGTCGATGCCCATGCCGAACGCCGAGGTCGCCACGACCACCTCGACCTCGTCGGCGAAGAAGGCGTCCTGCACCTCCTGACGACGTCTGCGCGACAGGCCCGCGTGGTACGCCACGGCGTCGCGCCCCTCGGCGACCAGCAGGTCCGCCACCTCCTCCGCCGCTCGGCGCGTCCGGGTGTAGACGAGGGCCACGCCCTCGCCGACGCACTCCAGCACCTGGCGGCGCACCGCGTCGTCGTCGGACGCCTGACGCACCCGCAGCTCCAGCGTCGGCCGGACGATCGACGTCGAGACCAGGGTCGGGTCGTGCATGCCGAGCCGCTCGGAGATCGAGTCGAGCACCGGCGGCGCGGCCGTCGCGGTCAGCGCCAGGCGGACGGGCCGCCCCGACCTGTCACCGTCCGACCCGTCACGCCCCGACTCGTCGCCGCCGGAGGCGTCGAGCCGCGTGAGGAGCTCGCCCAGTCGCAGGTAGTCGGGCCGGAAGTCGTGCCCCCACTCCGACACGCAGTGCGCCTCGTCCACCACGACGAGGCCAGGCGGGCAGGCGGCGAGCGCGTCGGCCACCTCGTCGTTGGCGAGCTGCTCGGGCGAGAGGTAGAGGTAGTCGACGGAGCACGCGGCGACGTCGTCGAGCAGCGCCTGGCGCCTGCGACTGCGCACGGAGCCGTCGAGGCACTCGGCCCGGACGCCCTCGGCCTCCTCGGCGTGCGCCTGCTGGTCCGACTGCAGCGCCAGGAGCGGCGAGACGACGAGCGTCCAGCCGCCCGCGCACCGTCCGGCGACGAGGTAGACCAGCGACTTGCCCGACCCCGTCGGCGCGAGCACGACCGTGTCCCGCCCCGAGCACGCCGCGTCGATCGCCTCGGCCTGCCAGTCCTCGAGCCGTTCCACCCCGAACAGCCGAGCGATGTCGTCGTGGCTGCAGCGCGTCGTCCCCGTCATGGATCGACGGTAGGTCGGGTCGGGCGAGGCCGCCCCTCGACGTCGGGTGACGAACTCGCACGCGTGACGAGGGCCGTCGTGGGTACACGGCCGCGCGGCGGTCAGTCGGACGGAAAGGCCGAGCAGCGCTCGCACCGGCTCATCAGGTCGTGCTCGCACGTGAGCACGTGCGTGAGGAAGGCCTCGGCCGCGTCGAGCTCGGCTCTCTGGCGTCGCAGGTGCTCGAGGTGCTGCGCGATGACGTCGTCCCGGCCCTCCGCGTCGCGGTGCAGGACCAGCCGGATCTGCCACAGGCGCAGGCCGACGCGCTGGCACGACCGGACGATCTCGAGACGGTGCAGATGCTCGTCGGTGTAGACGCGGTGCCCGGCAGGCGTGCGGTCGGGCACGACAACGCCCTCGTCCTCCCAGTGCCGCAGGACGTGGGCTGCGACGCCGACCCGCTCGGCGGCTGCTCCGACTCTCACGGGACCATCGTGCCACCTTGACTTCAGGTCGACCTGAAGTCCTAGCGTGCGACGCATGTCCCCTCCCGGCCGTCTTCCTGCACCGCGGTACGTCGACCTCGACGGGGTCCGCGTCGCCACCTACGTCCTCGAGCCGTCGCGGACCGAGCCCGTCGGCGACGTCGTCCTGTGCCACGGCACGCCGTGGTCGGCGGCGGTGTGGGCGCCCGTCGCGCACGCGCTCGCGGCGACCCACCGCGTGCTGCTGTGGGACATGCCCGGCTACGGCGCCTCGATCCCCACCGGTCCCCCCGGACAGGACCCGGCGGTCGACCTCGAGGCGCAGCGACGCCGGCTCGTGACGCTCCTGCAGCACTGGGACCTGAGGGCCCCGCACGTCGTCGCGCACGACGTCGGGGGCGCCGTGGCCCTCGGAGCGCACCTGCTCGAGGGGTCGGCGTTCGCGTCGCTGTACCTGCTCGACGTCGTGACGCTCGACCCGTGGGGCTCGCCGTTCTTCCGGCTGGTCGCGGAGCACGAGGCAGTGTTCGCCGCCTTGCCCGCGCCGCTCCACGCAGCCCTCGTGCGGGAGTACGTGGCTGGCGCCATCCGGGGGTCGCTCGACGCCCACCAGGTCGACGAGCTCGTCGCCCCGTGGACCACCCCGCACGGCCAGCGCGCCTTCTACGCACAGGTCGCACGGCTGGGCCCCGCCCACACGCGGCCGGTCGTCGAGCGGCTCGGGCACACGCGCTGTCCGGTGCGCGTCGGCTGGGGTGAGCAGGACCCGTGGCTCCCGGTGGAGCAGGCGGACGAGCTCGCGGACCGGCTCGCGGGCCCCGTCGACGTGTTCACGCTCCCCGGGGCCGGGCACCTGGTGCCCCTCGAGGCACCGGACCTCCTCGTCGACGACCTCAGGCTCTGGCTCGCCCACGTCCGATGACGGCACTGGCGTCGGAGAACGTCGGGGACAAACCCGACGGCCCCGGCGGGCTCTCGCCCGACGGGGCCGTCGGTTCCAGCGTCTGGCGCTGTGGCAGGTAGAGGATTCGAACCTCTGAAGGCAATGCCGGCTGATTTACAGTCAGCTCCCTTTGGCCGCTCGGGCAACCTGCCAAGGGTGTCGACCACCGAGGTGGGCAACGACGAGAAACCATACCGCAGGCGGCTCGCCAGGGCCCAACCGGATCCGTCCGTCCGCAGGGTTGACAATCTACAACCGTTTGGTTGTAGATTGTGGTCATGAACAGCGAGCAGGACGAGGACCGGGCCGACGCCCTGTTCCACGCCCTGGCCGACCGGACCCGACGCGACATCCTGCGGCGCGTCCTGGCCGGCGAGCACTCGGTGAGCACCCTCGCCGAGCGCTACCCGATGAGCTTCGCGGCCGTGCAGAAGCACGTCGCGGTGCTCGAGCGCGCCGGTCTCGTCACCAAGCGACGGGTCGGCCGCGAGGCGCTCGCGAGCGGCGACGTCGAGGCCGTCCGGTCGGTCGGCACCCTGCTCGACGAGCTCGAGCACGTGTGGCGCGGACGCGTCGCCCGCATCGACGACCTCCTGCTCAGCACGCCCGAGGACCCCCAGCACCACACCGAACCCCCTCCCGAGGAGACCTGACATGCCCGTCACCGACGTCCAGAAGGACCTGGACCAGCGCACCCTGACCATCACCGCCGAGTTCGCCGCACCCGTGGATCGCGTGTTCGCGATCTACGCCGACCCGCGCCAGCTCGAGCGGGTGTGGGGACCGCCCTCCTTCCCCGCCACGTTCGTCGACCACGACCTGCGCGAGGGCGGCCGGGTCACCTACTACATGACCGGCCCCGAGGGGCAGCGCTTCGGCGGCTGGTGGGAGGTCACGGCGGTCGACGCCCCGCACGGCTTCGACTTCCGCGACGGGTTCGCCGACGACGACCTCCAGCCCGTCGAGGGCATGCCGGTCTCGACCAACACCTTCCGCTTCGAGCCCATCGAGGGCGGCACGCGTGCCGTGTACACGTCGACCTACGCGACGCTCGAGGCGCTGCAGCAGGTCATCGACATGGGCGTCGAGGAGGGCAGCCGCTCGGCGATCGACCAGATCGACGTGCTGCTCGCCGCCTGAGCGACGACCGGGCGCGCGCGAGCGCCTAGGCTGAGGGGTGGGACCTGCGGGTCCCACCCCTTCGCCGTCCCGACACCCATCAGGAGAGAACCCGTGGCCGACTCCTCGTTCGACATCGTCAGCAAGCTCGATCGCCAGGAGGCCGACAACGCGCTCAACCAGGCGATGAAGGAGATCTCGACGCGCTACGACTTCAAGAACACCGGCGCGCTGCTGGAGTGGAAGGGCGAGGAGGGCATCGAGATCACGGCGAACGCCGACGAGCGGGCCCTCGCCGTCCTCGAGGTGTTCAAGGAGAAGCTGATCAAGCGCGGCATCAGCCTCAAGGCGCTCGAGACCGGCGACCCGCGCCAGAGCGGCAAGGACGTCAAGATCAACGGCAGCTTCAGCCAGGGCATCAGCACCGAGCAGGCCAAAAAGGTCTCCAAGCTGATCCGCGACGAGGGCCCGAAGGGCGTCAAGGTGCAGGTGCAGGGCGAGGAGCTGCGCGTCACCAGCAAGAAGCGCGACGACCTCCAGGAGGTCATCGCGCTCCTCAAGGGCGCCGACCTCGACTTCCCCCTGCAGTTCGTCAACTACCGCTGACACGCTGCGGCCAGGTCGTCAGGTCACGACGTCCCAGAGCCAGCCGACGCTGACCACCGCGCCGACGACGAGCAGCACCAGGAGGACCGCGGCGAGCAGGAAGCAGCCGAACGCCCCGAGGGCGCCGTCGTGAGACTCGAGCACCTCGCTGTCCGGCCACTCGTCCCGCAGCGGGTGCTCGGCGAGGTGAGCGTTGGCGTGCTCGAGGTGGCAGAACGTCAGCACCTGCTCGTGACGGAAGCAGCGCTCCCCCTCGGCGTCCAGGCGCTCGGACCGGCCCACCACGATCGTGATCGCCAGGTCGGCCGTGGGGTCGACCTCACGACCGCAGCGAGCGCACCCCACGGCGGCGATCGTCCCGGCGGTGTCGGCGTGCTCGTCCATGCGTCGACCCTAGGGACCCGACCGACGATCGACCCAGCGACTTTCCTGGTCTCGGCCCGACACGACGCCCCCGCCGGACTGGTCCGGCGGGGGCGCTCTGCTGCTCGGGGTGCGAGGCGTCAGCGGTCGACGCGCACGACCGACTTGTCCTCGGCGATCTCGACGGTGACGTCGTCGTCGTTGCCGAGGTCGACCTCGACCTCGTAGGCGTGGTCGCGGTCGTCGCTGTACTCCACGTCGGTGACCCGACCCTCGCCGACCTCGTCGAGCGCGATCTTCTCCAGCTCGCTGCGCAGGTCGGCGTCGTCGACCGGGCCGTCGAGCGGCGCGGCCGAGGCCGAGGTGTCGGCCGTGGCTGCCGGGGCCGACGTCGCGGCGGGACGGACGTCGTCGTCATCGTCGTCGTCCGAGCCGCAGGCGCTCACGCCGAGCGCGAGGACGAGGGCGGTGGCGGTCGCGGCGAGGGCGCGCAGGGTCGTCATGGAGAGCTCCTTCGTTCGGTGGATGACCCTCATCGAATCGGTGGACCGTGAGAACCGCATGACGAACGGATGAGAGCGTTCTCACGCAGCGGCCCGAGCGGGCGCCCTCCCTCGCGTCCACGGCCACACCAGCAGCGCCCAGACCGCGGCGACCACGACGATCTCGACCGCCACGTACCAGGGCCATGCCGGGAGCACGTCGAGCAGCGACGCCCGGTTCGGCTTGCCGTTGAGGTAGCCGTAGTTGGTGTCCATCAGCGCGTTGTAGGCCATGACCGCCGCCGCCCACGCGAGCGTGATGACGACCGTGCGGCGGTAGGTCCCCCACGTCGGCAGGACGCGCAGGCCGGCGACGAGGTACACCGCGGCCCAGACGATCAGCACGTGCATGGCCCAGAACATGACGAAGCGCGGTTCGGGCCAGGCGGACGACAGGTCGGGGGTGGCCATGCCCTGCGTCGTCAGCGTCAGGCCCCACAGGTAGGTGACCGTCGACGTGAGGCGCGAGCGCGTCCACAGCGCGTGCACCGCAAACATCCACGCGAGGTCGCAGAGCTGGAACGGCAACGAGGTGCGCGGGTTCCACTCGCCGGGCAGGAGCTGCAGCACCTGCAGCGGGACGGTGACGGCCACGATGCCGAGCGCGAGCACCCGGCTGGTCGTCGCCTCCGCGGTCGTGCCGCGGACCCGACGACCGAGCAGGACCACGGGGACCAGACCGATCGCGAACAGCGCGAGGACGACCAGGTGGCTCGTGCCGTACGCCTGGAAGTCGCCCGAGGCCAGCAGCGTGGTGCCGTCGATGTCCACGCGCGCAGCGTAGCCCGGTCAGGTGGCGCGGCGGGCGATCGTGACCGCGAAGTCGGCGTCGGCGGTCAGGGGTCGCAGGTCCCACGTCGCGAACCGCTGCTCCACCGCGAACCCGGCGGCCGCGAGGTGCTCGTCGAGGTCGGCGAGGCCGTAGTGCCGGTCGAGCCGGAAGCCGAGCACGAGCGCACCGTCGTCGACCACGTGGCGGGCGAGGTTCGCGACCACCTCCTGCTCCGTGCCGGGCGCGAGGAAGACCATCACGTTCCCCGCCGAGACGACGACGTCGAACGTCGCGCCGAGGTCGACGTCGAGCAGGTCGGCGACCAGCCACGTCGGGCCAGGACGCGTCGCGCGGGCCTCCGCGACGAGCACCTCGTCGGCGTCGACGCCGACGACGTCGTGGCCGCGGTGGTGCAGCGCGCCACCGAGGCGACCGGCCCCGCAGCCGGCGTCGAGGATGCGCGCGCCGGGCGGACCAGCCGCCCCCGGCCCGGCACCCCCGCCGGGCCGCTCCGCCGCCCCCGGCCCAGCACCCCCGCCGCGCCTCGGCGCCAGCGCGTCGACGAACCGCGCCTCCCCCTCCAGGTCGGCACCCTCGGCCTCGAGGTCGCGGAAGCGGTCGCGGTACCAGGTCGAGTGGCCCTCGTCGGTGTCGGTGAACCAGCGCGGCGTCGGCATGCGTCCATGGTCGCGCAGGTTGATCCTCGCCGGGCGTGCGCGCTTACGTGGGGCCCCACCCAAACCAGCTCCCCCACCGCAAACACCCGCCCCAACCGCACGTTTACGTGGGGCCCACGCAAACGCGCACCGGGGGCGGGCCTAGGCTGCGCTGGTGGCGGAGGTGGAGGAGCGGACCGGGAGCGGGTTGCCGTACGGGATCGGGGCGTACCTCTGCTGGGGGCTGTTCCCGCTCTACTGGCCGCTGCTGGAGCCGGCCGGGCCGCTCGAGGTGCTCGCGCACCGCATCGTCTGGTCGCTGGCGTTCGTGCTCGTGCTCATCGGCGTCACCCGACGCTGGGGCCGCTTCCGTGACATCGCCCGCGACCGCACGCTCATGCTGTTCCTCGCGCTCGCGTCGGTGACCATCGCCCTGAACTGGGGTGGATTCATCTGGGGCGTCACGAACGGGCACGTCATCGAGACGTCGCTCGGATACTTCATCAACCCGCTCGTCACCGTGCTGCTCGGCGTGCTCGTGCTCAAGGAGACGCTGCGGCCCGCGCAGTGGGTGGCCGTCGGCATCGGGTTCGTCGCCGTCGTCGTCCTCACCGTCGACTACGGACGACTGCCGTGGATCGCACTGCTCGTCGCCGGCTCGTTCGCCACCTACGGATTCCTCAAGAAGCGCGCGTCCCTCGGCGCGTTCGAGGGCCTCGGCATGGAGACGCTGATCCTCGCGCCGTTCGCGCTCGCCTTCCTCGTCGTCCTGCAGCTGCGCGGCGACCTCACGTTCGGGCACGCCGGGGCCGGCAACGCCGCCCTGCTGGCGGGCACGGGCGTCGTGACGGCCATCCCGCTGCTGATGTTCGCCGCCGCCGCCACCCGGCTCTCGCTCACGACGATCGGCCTGCTGCAGTACCTCGGCCCGTTCATCCAGTTCCTGCTCGGGCTCCTCGTGTTCCACGAGGCCATGAGCACGGCGCGCTGGATCGGGTTCGCGCTCGTGTGGGCGGCGCTCGTCATCTTCACCGTCGACGCGATCACGAGCCGACGTAGAGCACCGCGGCCGGTCGTCACCGCCTGAGCAGCACCCCGGCGACGCGACGCTCAGGCGACGCGGTCGGCCAGGCTGTCGCAGAGCGCCTCGAGGGCGCGGCGGGCCGGCACGTCGGGCAGGTCGGCCAGCAGGGCGCGCGCCGCGTCGGCCTCGGCCTGCACGTACGCCCGCGCCTGCGCCATCGCCGGGTGCACCCGCAGCGCGGCCAGCACCTCCGCGACGACCGTCTCGTCCTCGATCGGGCCCGACAGCCGCTCGCGCAGCTGCGCGTCGGCCGGGTCGTCGCCGCGCAGCGCGAGCAGCGTCGGCAGCGTCGGCACGCCCTCGCGCAGGTCGGTGCCCGGCGTCTTGCCCGAGTCGTCGCTGTCGCTCGCGATGTCGAGCACGTCGTCGCTCAGCTGGAACGCGACCCCGATCCGCTCGCCGAACTCGGTGAGCGCCGCCTCCACGTCGTCGCCCGCACGCGACGCCCGCGCGCCGAAGCGCGCCGACGTGGCGATCAGCGACCCGGTCTTGTCGGCCACCACGTCGAGGTAGTGCTGCAGCGCGTCCTCGCCCTCGGCCGGACCCACGGTCTCGCGGATCTGCCCCCGGACGAGACGCGAGAAGGTCTCGGCCTGGATGCGCACGGCCTCGGTGCCGAGGGTCGAGACCAGCTCCGACGCCTGCGCGAACAGGTAGTCACCCACGAGGATCGCCAGCGAGTTGCCCCAGCGGTCGTTCGCGCTCGGAGCGCCCCGGCGCAGCGGAGCCTCGTCCATCACGTCGTCGTGGTACAGCGTGGCCAGGTGGGTCAGCTCGACGACGAGCGCCGACGGGACGACGTCAGGGTGGTCGGCGTCGCCCAGCTGCGCCGCCAGCACGACGAGGAGCGGGCGGAAGCGCTTGCCCCCGGCGTTCACGAGATGGGCGGCGGCCTCCGCGATGAACGCGTCGGGACTGTCGACGGCCGCGGCGAGCCGTGCCTCGACGGCCTCCACGCCACGGCGCACGCGCTCCTCGAGCTCCGGCTCGTCGAACGAGAATCCCAGCGACACGTCCCGGCTCCTGGTCACAGTCGGCTCAGCGCACGAAGGTTCCCGCGTGCTGAGCGAGGTCGAGCACCGGACCTGGGAGGATGCCCAGGACCAGCGTGCCCGCAGCGGCTGCTGCGATGACCACCGTAGTCAAGACGCTGGGAAGCGCCACGGTCGGGCCGTCGCCGACGGGGTCGGTGAAGAACATCAGCACGATCACCCGCACGTAGAAGTAGGCCGCCACGGCACTCGTCAGGACGCCCGCGACCACCAGGGCGCCGTAGCCGCCCGACCATGCCGCGCTGAACACGCTCCACTTGCCGATGAAGCCGCCGGTGAGCGGGATCCCCGCGAACGACAGCATGAACAGCGCGAAGGACCCGGCCAGGAACGGCGACTCCTTGCCCAGTCCCGCCCAGCGCGACAGGTGCGTGGTCTCGCCTCCCGCGTCACGCACGACCGTCACCACCGCGAACGCGCCGATCGAGGAGACACCGTAGACGCCCAGGTAGAACAGCAGGCCGGAGACCGACGTGATGCGCTCGGAGTCGGCCACGTAGGCGCCGGCCAGACCGACCAGGAGGAACCCGGCGTGCGCGACGGAGGAGTAGGCCAGCATGCGCTTGACGTCCGTCTGCGCGATCGCGACCAGCGAGCCCACCACCATCGTCAGCAGCGCCACGACCCACAGCAGCGGCCGCCAGTCCCACGACGCCCCGCCGAACGCGACGAACAGCACGCGCATGAACGCGACGAACGCCGCCGCCTTGGTGCCCGCGGCCATGAAGGCCGTCACCGGCGTCGGCGCACCCTGGTAGACGTCGGGCGTCCACTGGTGGAAGGGCACCGCGCCGACCTTGAACAGCATGCCGACGCTGATCAGGCCGATCGCCGCGAGGAGCAGGTGCTCCCCGCCGGTGCGGCTGGTCACCGCCGTGTCGACGTCGGCCAGGCGGAAGCTGCCCGCGTAGCCGTAGGCGAGCGCCACGCCGTAGAGGAAGAACACGGACGAGAACGCGCCGAGCAGGAAGTACTTGAGCGACGCCTCCTGGCTGATGAGCCGCCGACGCCGGGCCAGCCCGCACAGCAGGTACAGCGGCAGGCTCATGACCTCCAGGCCGACGAACATCGTGACGAGGTCGTTCGCCGACGCGAACAGCATCATGCCCGCGAGCGCGAACAGCAGCAGGGGGAAGGTCTCGGTGTGCTCGAGGCGCAGGCGGGTCGCCTCCGCCTCGCCGCCCGACCCCGGCGGGTCGACCGCGCGACCCGTGAAGGCGCTGAGCCCGCCGTCGAGCCGCCGCTCGGCGAAGAGCGCGAGGCTGAGCAGCGCGAACACCAGCAGCAGCCCCCACGTGAGCACGCCGGGTCCGTCGACCGTCACCGCGCCCTCGGCCACGGGGGTGCCGCGGCCGACGACGTCGCCGTCGACGCGGTCGAGCGACACGTACACGCGGACGGTGTCGAGGAGTGCGGCGAGCAGGCCCAGGCCGGCCAGCACCGCCTGCGCGGTGAACCGGGTGCGCCGCGGCCAGAACGTCTCCACGAGCACGGCGACCATGGCGACCCCCGCGACGACGAGCAGCGGGGACAGCAGCGACCACTCGATCGTGGGCGCGGGGATGTCGGGCCGGTCGGCCAGCAGCAGCGTCGCCATCAGTGACCACCCTCCGTCGCGGGGAGCTCGCTCATCGGCGCGTAGGAGCCGGAGAAGGAGATGCCGTCGAGGTCGGCCGGGGTGCGGGGCGGCGGGTCACCGACCCCCACGTGGCTCACCACCTCGTCGACGGCGGGGTTCACGAGGTCGAGCAGCGGCTGCGGGAAGAAGCCGAGCCCGACGATGAGCACGACCGCGGGGGCCAGCGCCGCCACCTCGCGGTGGTCGAGGTCGCGCAGGTGCTCGACCTCGGGCTGCAGCGGACCGGTCATGGTCCGCTGGTACATGATGAGGATGTACAGCGCCGCGAGCACGATGCCGAGCGTGGCGAGCACCGCCGCCGGCACCGAGCGCGTGAACGTGCCCGCGAGCACCATGAACTCGCTCACGAACGGCGCGAGTCCCGGCAGCGACAGGCTCGACAGGCCGGCCAGCAGGAGGATGCCGGACAGCACCGGCGCGACCTTCTGCACGCCGCCGAAGTCGCTGATGCTGGCGGAGCCACGACGGGCGACCATCATGCCGGTCACGAGGAACAGCGCCGCGGTCGAGAGCCCGTGGTTGAACATGTAGAGCGTCGACCCGGCCGTCGCCGTGTGGGTGAAGGTGAAGATGCCGAGGATGATGAAGCCGAAGTGCGACACCGACGTGAACGCCACCAGCCGGCGGACGTCGTCCTGGCCGATCGCGAGCAGCGCGCCGTAGAGGATGCTGACCACCGCGAGCGTGATGACCACGGGGCTGGCCCACTCCGACGCCCCCGGGAACAGCTCGAGGCACCACCGCAGCATGCCGAACGTGCCGACCTTGTCGATGATGCTGACCATCAGCACCGACGTCGCCGGCGTGGCGGTGCCGGCAGCGTCGGGCAGCCACGTGTGGAACGGGAACAGCGGGGCCTTGATCGCGAACGCCGCCATGAACCCGAGGAACAGCAGCCGCTCCGTGGTCGTGCCGACGTCGAGCCCCGAGAGGTCCGACAGCAGGTAGGTCGGGTCGCCGGCGCGGGCGGTGACGACGTACAGGCCGACGATCGAGGCGAGCATGAGCAGGCCACCGACCAGGTTGTAGATGAGGAACTTCACGGCGGCGTAGGTGCGACCCGCGCCGCCGTAGGAACCGATGAGGAAGTAGATCGGGATCAGCGTCGCCTCGAACAGCACGTAGAACAGGAAGGCGTCGGTCGCGCAGAAGACACCGATCGCGAGCGCCTCCAGGACGAGCATCCAGGCGAGGTAGGAGTTGACGCTGCGGGCCGCGGGCAGGCGGTCCGCCCACGCGGCGAGGAGGACGATCGGCACGAGCACCGTCGTGAGGAGCACGAGCGTGAGGCCGATGCCGTTGACCCCGAGCGCGTAGTGCACGCCGAGCGGACCGATCCACTCGTGCTGCTCGGTCAGCTGGTAGCCGCCGGCCCCGACGTCGAACCGCGACGTGACGTACAGCGCGAGCGCGAGCGCCACGAGCGACGTCGCCAGCGCGACGACCTTGACCGCCCGGGCGGCGGCGGCCGTGCGCGGCATCAGCGTGACGACCAGCGCACCGACGAGCGGGGTGGCGGCGAGGACGGACAGGATCATGCGAGCGTCACCGCCAGGAGTGCGAGCACCACGACGAGCGAGCCGACGAGGATGCTGAGGGCGTAGCTGCGGACGTAGCCCGTCTGGGGCGTGCGCAGGAACTGGGACGTGTCGCCGAGCCGGTCGGCGAGTCCACGGACGAGGCCGTCGACGAGCCGTGCGTCGAGGAAGACCAGCACCCGCGTGAGGTGTCGCACGGGCCGCACCACGAGCGTGTCGTTGACCGCGTTGCCGTAGAGCTCGTGTCGGCCGGCGCGGGTGAGCACCGAGACGTCGGCGTCGGCGGGCGCGGTCGGGGCGATCGGCGAGCGCGTGTACGTGGACCAGGCGAGCGCGACGCCCACCGCGACCACCGCCGTGACGATGATCGACATGCCCCAGGCGGGCACCGCGAGCTCGTGGTGCTCGGTGTGCCCGACCACCGGCTCGAGCCAGTGCTCGATCCACCCGCCCAGCACGAGCACGCCGCCCAGGACCGACAGCGCGGCCAGCACCACCAGCGGCACCGTCATCACGCGCGGCGACTCGTGAGGGTGCACGTCGTCGAGCCAGCGCTTCGGCGACGTGAAGGTCATGACCATGAGCCGCGTCATGTAGAACGCCGTCACCCCGGCGCCGAGCAGGGCGGCCAGGCCGATCCAGAACGACTCCCCGAAGGCCGCCTCGATGATCTTGTCCTTGGAGAAGAAGCCCGAGAAGCCGGGGAAGCCGATGATCGCGAGGTAGCCGAGCCCGAAGGTCGCGAACGTGACAGGCATCGCCCGACGGAGCGCGCCGTAGTGCCGCATGTCGACGTCGTCGCTCATCCCATGCATGACCGAGCCGGCACCGAGGAACATGTTGGCCTTGAAGAAGCCGTGCGTGATGAGGTGGAAGATCGCGAACGCGTAGCCCGCAGGTCCCAGCCCGGCCGCCAGCATCATGTAGCCGATCTGGCTCATCGTGGAGCCGGCGAGCGCCTTCTTGATGTCGTCCTTCGTGCAGCCGATCCATGCACCGGCGAGCAGCGTGACCAGGCCGACCACCACCACCGCCGTCTGCGCGACCGGCGCCGCGTCGAAGATGCCGTTGCTGCGGACCACCAGGTAGACGCCGGCGGTGACCATGGTGGCCGCGTGGATGAGCGCCGACACCGGCGTCGGACCCTCCATCGCGTCCAGGAGCCAGGCCTGCAGCGGCACCTGGGCGGACTTGCCGCACGCGCCCAGCAGCAGGAGCAGCCCCAGCGCCGTCGCGACCGACTCGCTCGCCTGCCCCGCGACCGTCGCGTTCACCACCTGGATCGACGACGTCCCGAGCTGCGCGAACATCAGCATGATCGCCAGCGCCATGCCGACGTCGCCCACGCGGTTGAGCACGAACGCCTTCTTGGCCGCCGCGGCCGCCGACGGCTTGTGCTGCCAGAACCCGATGAGCAGGTACGACGCCAGCCCCACGCCCTCCCAGCCGAGGAACAGCACCAGGTAGTCGTCGGCCAGCACGAGCGTGAGCATGGCCGCGACGAAGAGGTTCAGGTACGCGAAGAAGCGACGACGGCGCACGTCGTGCGCCATGTAGCCGATCGAGTAGACGTGGATGAGCGTGCCCACCCCGGTGACCAGCAGCACGAACAACGCCGACAACGGGTCGAACCGGTACGCCATGTCGACGTGGAACGGCCCCGACGAGATCCAGGTGAACAACGTGCCGGCCACCGACCGGTCGCCCTCGGGACGACCGAGCAGCTGCACGAACGCCACCAGGCCGATGCCGAACGACACCGCCGACGCGACCGTGCCCACCAGATGACCGACCCGGTCACCCTCCTTGCCCCACACGAGCAGGCCGAGACCGCTCACGAGCGGCACCACCACGACCAGCCAGACGAGATCGAGCACGCCCGCCCCCTAGAGCTTCAGCAGGCTCGCGTCGTCGACCGAGGTCGTGCGACGCGTGCTGTAGATGGACACGATGATCGCCAGCCCCACCACGACCTCGGCGGCCGCGACGACCATGACGAAGAACGCCGCGATCTGGCCGTCGAGCGTGCCGTGCTGGCGCGAGAACGTCACGAGCGCGAGGTTCGTCGCGTTCAGCATCAGCTCGACGCACATGAACACGACGATCGCGTTGCGGCGCACCAGCACGCCGACGGCACCGATGGTGAAGAGGATCATCGACAGGGTCAGGTACTCGTTCACTCGTCCCCCTCCCGGCCCACGGCCCCGGACCCCCGCCGAGGCCCACCGTCCCGGCCCACGGCCCCAGCCCCGGCGTCCTCGTCGTCCTCGCGACGGAGCTGGCGCGAGACCACGTGGATATCGTCGTCGAACCCGTCGCGCAGCTGCCCGCGCGCCACGATGCTCGGCGACACCGAGTCCGTCGCCGGGCTGCCGTCGGGCAGCGGGGCGGGGGTGTCGACCGCGTTGTGCCGCGCGAACACGCCAGGCGTCGGCGGGTTGCCGGGGTGGCGGCCCGTCGTCGCGTACTCGGCCATGCGGTCGCGCGCGATGTCGGCCTGGCTGCGCCGCGGCGTCAGCGCCTCGCGGTGCGCCAGCACCATGGCCCCGAGCACCGCCGTCACCAGCAGGGCCGCGGTGAGCTGCATGGCCACCACGTACGGGCCGAACATCAGCGCGGCCAGCCCGTAGACGTTGCCGTCCTCGTTCGCCGAGCGCAGACCCGTCACCGGCCCCAGCGTCGTCTGCCCGACCGCCGTCACCAGCACGAACCCGAAGCCCAGACCGGCCACCGTGGCCGCCAGCCGCTGGCCGCGGATCGTCTCGGTCAACGACTCCCGCGACTCGACGCCCACCAGCATGAGCACGAACAGGAACAGCATCATGATCGCGCCGGTGTAGACGATGATCTGCACCGCGAACAGGAACGGGGCACCCTGCGCCGCGTACAGCACCGCCAGCCCCACCATCACGACGGCCACGCTGAGCGCGGCGTGCACGGCCTTGCGGGCGAACAGCAGCCCCAGGGCCGCCACCACCACGACGGGCGCGACGATCCAGAACGCGGTCACTCGGTCGCCTCCCCGTGCGTGACCTCGACGACCGGCAGCGTCTTGCCCGCGTAGTAGTCGTGGTGGTCGTCGCTGATCAGCATCGCGTGCGGCGGCTCGACCATGCCGGGCAGCAGCGGCGCCAGCAGGTCGGACTTCTCGTAGATGAGGTCGGCGCGGTTGTCGTCGGCCAGCTCGTACTCGTTGGTCATCGTCAGGGCGCGCGTCGGGCACGCCTCGATGCACAGCCCGCAGAGGATGCAGCGCAGGTAGTTGATCTGGTAGACGCGGCCGTACCGCTCCCCCGGGCTGAAGCGCTCCCCTCCCCCGTCGGTGCCGTCGGAGGTGCCGTTCGAGGCGCCCTCGACGTAGATCGCGTCGGCCGGGCACGCCCAGGCGCACAGCTCGCAGCCCACGCACTTCTCGAGCCCGTCGGGCCAGCGGTTCAGCTGGTGCCGGCCGTGGAACCGGGGCGCCGTGGGCCGCTTCTCGAACGGGTACTGCTCCGTCACGGGCTTGCGAAACATCGTGCGGAACGTGACGCCGAAGCCGGCGATCGGGTCCCACAGCGTCTCCTTCAGGCTGCCTCCGCCGTTGGTGTCGCTCATCGTCGGACGCCCTCCTTCTGGTTCCAGGTCTGCTCGGGCATGGGCGGCGTGGGGTAGGAGCCGCCACCGTGGTCGGTCGGCGCAGGCGCGTCGACCTCCGCCGTCTGCTCGGGGTCGGACGGCTTCCGCTCGGGCAGGAGCAGGCTCACCAGCAGCACCGCGGCGGCCACCCCGGCCGCGACGAACAGCGTGCGCTGGTCGAAGGTGCCGTCGGTCATGCCCTTGCGGACGACGATGACGGCGACGATCCAGACCAGCGAGATCGGGATGAGCACCTTCCAGCCGAAGGCCATGAACTGGTCGTAGCGCATCCGGGGCAGGGTGCCGCGCAGCCAGATGAACAGGAAGATGAAGCCCAGCGTCTTGCCGAGGAACCACAGCACCGGCCAGTAGCCCTCGTTCGCACCCGGCCACAGCGTGCCGATGCCGAACGGGGCGCGCCAGCCGCCGAGGAACAGCGTCGTCGCGATCGCCGAGACCGTGACCATGTTGATGTACTCGGCCAGGAAGAACAGCGCGAACTTCAGCGACGAGTACTCGGTGTGGAAGCCGCCGACCAGCTCGCCCTCGGCCTCCGGCAGGTCGAACGGGGCCCGGTTCGTCTCCCCGACCATGGCGATGACGTAGATGATGAACGACGGCAGCAGCGGCAGGAAGTACCAGACGTCCTCCTGGGCGGCGACGATCTCGCTCGTCGACATCGTGCCCGCGTAGAGGAAGACGGTGACGAAGCTCAGGCCCATCGCCACCTCGTAGGAGATGACCTGGGCGCTCGAGCGCAGCCCGCCGAGGAGGGAGTAGGTGGAGCCCGACGACCAGCCGGCGAGCACGATCCCGTAGACGCCGATCGAGGTGACCGCCAGGACGTACAGCACGGCGACCGGCATGTCGGTGAGCTGCAGCGGCGTGACGGTGTCGGTGAACGGGATCCGCACCTCCGGACCGAACGGGATGACCGCCCAGGCCAGGAACGCGGGGATGGTGGCGATGATCGGCGCCAGCACGTAGACGACCTTGTCGGCCGCCTTGACGACGATGTCCTCCTTGAGCGCCAGCTTCACGCCGTCGGCCAGCGACTGCAGGAGCCCGAAGGGTCCGTGCACGTTGGGGCCGACGCGGTGCTGCATGCGCGCCACCACGCGGCGCTCGAACCAGATGTTGAACAGCGTGTAGACCACGAGGATCACGAAGACCAGCAGCGCCTTCAGCGCCACCACCCAGAACGCCTCGTTGCCGAATGCCTCGCTCATGCCTGCTCACCTCCTGGCAGCAGGCGGACGGTGGAGCCGTGGTCGGCGCCCAGCGTGCCGCGCAGGTGGACACCGTTGTTGCCCGGTGCCCACACGACGCCGTCGGGCAGGTCGGCCACCTCGGTGGGGAACGACGCGCTGCCGAGGTCGGTGGCGATCGTGGCGACGTCGCCCACCTCGACGCCGGCAGCGGCGAGGGTGGCGGCGGAGGCCTTCAGCACCGCACGACGGGCGGTGGCGCGGTAGCGGTCCTGGCCGTCCTGGAGCCGTCCGTCGTCGACGAGCTGGCGCCAGGTGGCGAGCACGACCGCGCCGCCGGGCCGCGGCTCCTCGAGGGCTGGCTGCTCGCGGGCGGGCACGTCGGGGGCGGGCAGCGGCTCGCCGTCCCAGGGGCCGAGGTCGCGCATGCTCCGCATCGCGCCCGCCGTGGTGCGAAAGCCCAGCGGCGCACCGAGCTCCTCGGCGACGCCTGCGAGCACGCGGACGTCGGTGAGCGAGCCGGGCACCTCCAACACGGTGCCGAACGGGCGCAGGCGACCCTCCCAGGTGACGAACGTGCCCGACTTCTCGACCGGCGGCGCCACCGGGAGGACGACGTCGGCGACACGGGTCACGTCGCTCTCACGCACCTCGAGGCTCACGACGAAGTCGGCGGCGGCCAGGGCCTCGCGCGCCAGGGCGGCGTCGGGGAGGTCGTCGAGCTCCACGCCGCCGACCACCAGGGCACGCAGCTGCCCCTCGGCCACGGCCCGGAGCATCGCCGTGGTGTCGCGCCCGGTCTGCGCGGGCACGGAGCGCACGCCCCACGCCGCGGCGAGGTCGGCGCGTGCCTCGGCGTCGGCGACGGGCCGGCCGCCGGGCAGCAGGGTCGGCAGGCAGCCGGTCTCCACGGCGCCGCGGTCGCCGGCGCGGCGCGGCACCCACGCGAGACGGGCGCCGGTGCGCTCGGCCAGCCGGACCGCGGCGCTGAACGCACCGGGCGACGACGCGAGCCGCTCTCCCAGCAGCACAACGGCGCGGGGGTCGAGACCCACGCCGGCCGAGCCGTCGCCGTCCTGGATCGCGTCGAGGGCCGAGGCCTCCTCGCCAGGTCGGGCGGCCAGCAGCTCGCCACCGCACTTGGCGAGGCCGCGCGTGGTGTGCGAGCCGACCGCCACGACGCGCACGCCGTGCCGCGACGCCTTGCGCAGCCTCAGGAACAGCGTGCCGGCCTCGTCCTCGGGCTCGAGTCCGACGAGCAGCACGGTCGACGCCGACTCGAGGTCGCGCGTGGCGACGTCCTGGCGGGTGGCCACGCGAGCGGCGAGGAACGCCGACTCCTCCGCCGAGTGCGGACGTGCGCGGAAGTCGATGTCGTTGGTGCCCAGCGCCACCCGGGCGAACACGCTGTAGGCGTAGGCGTCCTCGGCGGTCAGGCGTCCGCCGGGCAGCACGCCGACCTTGCCTGCGGCCTCGCGCAGCCCTGCTGCGGCTGCGGCGAGGGCCCCGGGCCACGACGTCGGCACGAGCTCGCCGGTGCCGGGGTCGCGCACCAGCGGCGTGCGCAGCCGGTCGTCCTGACGGCTCCACGTGAACGCGAAGCGGTCCTTGTCGGTGACCCACTCCTCGTTGACCTCGGGGTCGTCGCCGGCGAGGCGCCGCATGACGGCACCCCGGCGGTGGTCGACGCGGATCGCGGCACCGCACGCGTCGTGCTCGGCCACGCTCGGCGTCGAGACGAGGTCGAAGGGCCGCGAGCGGAACCGGTAGTCGGCGCTGGTGAGCGCGCCCACGGGGCAGATCTGGATGGTGTTGCCCGAGAAGTAGGAGTGGAACGGCTGCTCGCCACCCCCCTCACCGTCAGCACCGGCACGGTCGCCGAACGCCTCGGCGTCGACGGACGGCCCGATCCCGACCTGCTGGCGCGCGCCACGCTCGACGAGCGCGATGAACGGGTCGCCCGCGATCTGCTCGGAGAACCGCGTGCAGCGTGCGCACAGCACGCAGCGCTCGCGGTCGAGCAGCACCTGCTCGGAGACGGCCAACGGCTTCGGGAACGTCCGCTTGGTCTCCGCGAAGCGGCTCTCGCCCCGCCCGTGACTCATCGCCTGGTTCTGCAGCGGGCACTCCCCGCCCTTGTCGCACACCGGGCAGTCGAGCGGGTGGTTGACGAGGAGGAGCTCCATGGTGCCGTGCTGCGCCTTCTCGGCCACCGGCGACGTCACCTGCGTCCGCACGACCATGCCGGGCGCCACCTCGAGCGTGCAGGAGGCCTGGGGCTTGGGGAACCCGCGCCCGTTGCCCGCGTCGGGCACCTCGACGAGGCACTGCCGGCAGGCGCCGACCGGCTCGAGCAAGGGGTGGTCGCAGAATCGCGGGATCTCGGTGCCCACCAGCTCGGCGGCGCGGATGACGAGCGTGCCCTTCGGCACGCTCACCTCGACGTCGTCGATGGTCAGGGTGACGAGGTCGACCGGGGTCTGGGTCTCGCGGGACGCCTCGACGGTCATGCGCTCACCTCCGCGGCGAAGAGCGTGGACGCGGCGGGCGGGAACAGCTCCGCCGACGAGGTGTGCATCCCCGCCTCGAACTCGTCGCGGAAGTGCCGGACGGCCGAGGTGATCGGACTGGTCGCGCCGTCGCCGAGGGCGCAGAAGGACCGGCCGAGGATGTTGTCGCAGAGGTCGAGCAGCAGCTCGACGTCGCCCGCACGACCCTGGCCCGCGTCGAGACGCTGCAGCACCTGGACCAGCCACCAGGTGCCCTCACGGCACGGCGTGCACTTGCCGCACGACTCGTGCTTGTAGAACTCCGTCCAGCGCAGCACGCACCGCACCACCGACGTCGTCTGGTCGAAGACCTGCAGCGCCTTGGTGCCGAGCATCGAGCCGGCTGCGCCGACGCCCTCGTAGTCGAGGGGGACGTCGAGGTGCTCGGCCGTGAGGATCGGCGTGGACGAGCCGCCCGGGGTCCAGAACTTCAGCTCGGCACCGTCGCGCAGGCCACCGCCGAGGTCGAGCAGCTCGCGCAGCGTGGTGCCGAGCGGCGCCTCGTACTGGCCGGGCCGCTTCACGTGGCCCGACAGCGAGTACAGCGTGAACCCCTTGGACTTCTCGGTGCCCATCGAGCCGAACCACTCGACGCCGCCGCGGACGATGGCCGGCACCGACGCGATCGACTCGACGTTGTTGATGACCGTCGGGCTGGCGTAGAGACCCTCGACCGCGGGGAACGGCGGCCGCAGCCGCGGCTGGCCGCGCCGACCCTCGAGCGAGTCGAGCAACGCCGTCTCCTCGCCGCAGATGTAGGCGCCGGCACCGGCGTGGATGACCAGGTCGACGCGCCGGCCGGAGCCCATCACGTCGGCCCCGAGGTAGCCGGCCTCGTAGGCCTCGCGGCACGCGGCACGCAGGCGTCGCACGACGTGCAACACCTCGCCGCGCACGTAGACGAACGCCTGCTCCGCGCGAATGGCGAGGCTGGCGATGACGACGCCCTCGATCAGCTCGTGCGGGTTGGCCATCATGAGCGGGATGTCCTTGCAGGTGCCCGGCTCGGACTCGTCGGCGTTGACCACCAGGTACTTGGGGTTCGGGTTCTCCTGGGGGATGAAGCTCCACTTCATGCCCGTAGGGAATCCGGCGCCGCCGCGCCCGCGCAGCCCGGCGTCCTTGACGAGCGTGACGATCTCGTCGGGCGCCATGTCGAGGGCGGTGCGCAGCGCGCTGTAGCCGTCGCGCGCCTCGTAGGCCTCGCGTGTCCACGAGCGCTCGTCGGCCCAGCCCCGGCTCAGCACCGGTGTCAGTGTGTCAGCCATCCGCGGAACCTCCGCCCTTCACGTCGGCGGCCGACTCCTCGGCCACCGTCTCGTCCTCGGCCCGACGCGTGTCGGCCTCCGCTTCGGCTGTGTCCTTTTCCGCCCACGGCCCGGAACCCCCGCCGGGCTCCTTCTCCGCCCGCGGCCCGGAACCCCCGCCGGGGCCGTGGTCCTGCGTCCCGGTGTCGGCCACCGGGGGGATCGGGGGTGCCGACCAGCCGCGCTCCTGGGCGATCCGCAGACCGGCCAGGGACGCGTCGCCCGCCGACGGGCCCTCGTCGGCGCGGCCGTCCTCGAACCCGGCCAGCACGCGCTCGGCGTCGCGCCAGCTGGTGATCGTGGCGCCGCGGGAGGCCTGCACCGGCTCGCCCGCACGCAACCGGTCGACGAGGTCGACGGCCGACTCCGGCGTCTGGCGGTCGAGAAACTCCCAGTTGACCGTGAGCACCGGCGCGTAGTCGCAGGCGGCGTTGCACTCGATCCGCTCGAGGGTGACCTGGCCGTCGGCGGTCGTCTCGTCGTTCCCGACGTCGAGGTGGTCGCTCAACCGCTCGAAGATCGCGTCGCCGCCCATCACCGCGCACAGCGTGTTGGTGCAGACGCCGACGTGGTGCGTGCCCATCGTGCGCCGCTTGTACATCGTGTAGAAGGTGGCGACGCCCGACACCTCCGCCGTGGTCAGGCCGAGGAGCTCAGCGCAGGTCTCGACGCCCTCGCTGGTGACGCTGCCCTGCACCGACTGGACGAGGTGCAGCATCGGCAGCAGCGCCGACCGCGCCTGCGGGTAGCGGCCCATCAGCTCGCGCAGCTCCGCGGTCGTGGCCTCGTCGAGCGGAGGCGTGACGCCCTGGCTCATCGGTCCACCCCGCCCATGACCGGGTCGATGCTGGCGATGGCGACGATGACGTCGGACAACATGCCGCCCTCGCTCATGATCGACGTGCCCTGCAGGTTGACGAAGCTCGGGTCGCGGAAGTGCACCCGGTAGGGACGGGTGCCGCCGTCGGAGACGGCGTGGCAGCCGATCTCGCCGCGCGGGGCCTCGATCGCGACGTAGGCCTGGCCGGGCGGGACCCGGAAGCCTTCGGTGACCAGCTTGAAGTGGTGGATGAGCGCCTCCATCGACTCGCCCATGATGTGGCGGATGTGCTCGGCGGAGTTGCCCTGCCCGTCGCTGCCGACGCTGAGCCGGGCCGGCCACGCGATCTTCGGGTCGTCGACCATGACGGGCGCACCGGCGGTGTCCTCGAGCCGGTCGATCGCCTGCTCGACGATGCGCAGCGACTGCCACATCTCCTCCAGCCGCACGCGGAAGCGGCCGTAGGCGTCGGGCTCGTCCCAGGTGACGACGTCGAAGTCGTAGGTGTCGTAGCCCCAGTACGGCTGCGTGCGTCGCAGGTCCCAGTCGTAGCCGGTGGCCCGCAGCACGGGCCCGGTGAGGCCGAGGGCGAGGCAGCCGTCGAGCTCGAGGTGCCCGACGCCCTTGAGCCGGCCCTTGAAGATCGGGTTCGCGTTGCACAGCGCGGCGTACTCCGGCAGCCGCTTGCGCAGCAGGGCGACCGTGCCGCGCAGCTGCTCGACGACGCCGTCGGGCAGGTCCTGCGCGACGCCGCCCGGCCGGAGGTAGGCGTGGTTCATGCGCAGCCCCGAGATCGCCTCGAAGAGGTCGAGGATGAGCTCGCGGTCGCGGAAGCCGCAGGTCATGACGGTGAGGGCGCCGAGCTCCATGCCGCCGGTCGCGATGCAGACGAGGTGCGAGCTGATCCGGTTGAGCTCGAGCATGAGCACGCGGATGGTCCGGGCCCGCTCGGGCACGTCGTCCTCGACGCCGAGCAGCCGCTCGACGGCGGCGACGTAGGCGGCCTCGTTGCTGAACGGGGCCACGTAGTCCATGCGGGTGCAGAACGTCACGCCCTGCGTCCAGGTGCGGTACTCCATGTTCTTCTCGATGCCGGTGTGCAGGTAGCCGATCCCGGGTCGGGCGTCCTTCACCGTCTCGCCGTCGATCTCGAGGATGAGTCGCAGCACGCCGTGCGTCGACGGGTGCTGGGGCCCCATGTTGACGACGATCCGGTCGCCGTCGACGGCGGCCGCGTCGACGGTGTCCCAGTCCTGCCCGGTGACGGTGAAGACGGGCCCGGACGTCGACTCGCTCGTGCCGGCGTAGGCGTCGTGGGTGATGTCGGTCATCGCGTCCTCCCGAGCGCTGAGCCGTTGCCGAGTGGTCTCGATACGGCCAGCCGAGCTCCTCCGTCGCCGACTGGCCTGCTCGACCAGCAGTCGTGCCGCTGGTCGAGTAGTCGGGACCGCGAGGTACGAGCAGGTCCCGACGTATCGAGACCACCTTGCAGCCGACTACGCATGCCACTCACGAGTAGCTCCTGCGCTGGTCGGGGCTCGGGACCGTGCCGCCCTTGTACTCCACGGGGATGCCGCCGAGGGGATAGTCCTTGCGCTGGGGGTGGCCCTGCCAGTCGTCGGGCATGAGGATGCGGGTGAGGGCCGGGTGGCCGTCGAAGACGATGCCGAACATGTCGTAGGCCTCCCGCTCCTGCCAGTCGGCGGTGGGATAGACGGCGACGACGCTCGGCACGTGCGGGTCGGCGTCGGGGCACGTGGTCTCGACGCGGATGCGGCGCCGGTGCGTCATGGAGAGCAGGTGGAGCACGACGTGCAGCTCGCGGCCGGTCTCGTGCGGGAAGTGCACGGCGGAGAGGCTGCTGCACAGCTCGTAGCGCAGCGCCGCGTCGTCGCGCAGGTGCCGGACGACGTCGAGCAGCGTCTCACGGCGGACGACGAAGGTGATCTCGCCGCGGTCCACCACGACGCGCTCGATGGCGTCGGTGCCGTCGGCGAGCTCGGCGAGGCGGTCGTGCACGTCGTCGAACCACCCGGGTCCGTCGCCGGGGCCGAAGGGCGGCTGGGAGGCGGGCGGCATCGCGACGGGGCGGGTGATGCCGCCGTAGCCGCTCGTGTCGCCGGTGCCGCGCACGCCGAACATGCCTTGGCGCACGTCGACGACCTCGAAGGTCTCGGTGCCTGCGGGGACGACGGGCGCGCCGCCGTCGGGGACGGGGTCGTGCGAGCGGTCCTGCGTGGTGGTGTGGTCGTCGACGGTGCGGGTCTTGTCGTCTGCCATCAGCGCATCAGGCCCTTCAGGGCCGACGTCGGCGCGGCGTCGAGGGCGGCGGCCTCGTCGGCGCGGATCTCCTCGAGTCGGTGCGCGCCGAGCTTGGTGTGCTGGATCTTGTCGTGCAGCTTGAGGATGGCGTCGATGAGCATCTCGGGGCGGGGCGGGCAGCCGGGGAGGTACATGTCGACGGGGACGACGTGGTCGACGCCCTGCACGATCGCGTAGTTGTTGAACATGCCGCCGGAGCTGGCGCAGACGCCCATGGCGAGCACGTACTTGGGCTCGGCCATCTGGTCGTAGATCTGGCGCAGGACGGGTGCCATCTTGTTGCTCACGCGGCCGGCGACGATCATCAGGTCGGCCTGGCGGGGGCTGGGGCGGAAGACCTCCATGCCGAACCGCGAGGAGTCGAACCGGGGGGCGCCGAACGTCATCATCTCGATGGCGCAGCAGGCCAGCCCGAACGTGGCGGGCCAGAACGACGCCTTGCGCATGTAGCCGGCGAGGCCCTCGACCGTCGAGAGCAGGACGCCGCTGGGCAGCTTCTCCTCGAGACCCATCAGGTCCACTCCATTCCACCGCGGCGCCACTCGTAGGCGTACGCGATCGTGACGTTGACGAGGAAGAGCAGGATCGCGAAGACGGCGAACCAGCTCATCTGGTCGAAGGCGACGGCGAAGGGGTAGAGGAAGACGATCTCGATGTCGAAGACGATGAACATCATCGCGGTGAAGAAGTACTTGACGCTGACCTTGCCGCCGCCGTCGGGGAGCGGGCTGGGCTCGATGCCGGACTCGTAGCGGTCGAGCTTGGCGCGGTTGTACCGCTTCGGCCCGGTGAGCGGCGCGATCGCGATGCTGAACACGGCGAACCCGGCCGCGAGGGCGCCCAGGACGAGGACCGGTGTGTACTCGTTCACCGTCACCTCCAGCATGTGTGGGCGTGGGGTCTTCCCGAGGTCGTGACCTTGTGAACTACTTCACAACGTGACCTGCGCCTCACTCTACGCCCGCCGAGGGGCGTGTGTAACTGAGGTCACACTAAGTCGAGGTGCGGAGTCCGGTGAGGTGGTGTTTGCGCAGGTCAGACGTGGTGTGGCTCGCCCGTGACGACGTGGTCGGCGTGTCCGAGAGCCTCGAGGAGGAGGCGACGCAGGTGTCCGCCGACGAGCGTGTACCGCACGCGGCGGCCCTCGCGGTGCGCCTCGACGAGTCCGGCCAGTCGCAGCTTCGCCAGGTGCTGGCTCACCGACGTCCGGCTCGCGCCGACCGTGTCGGCGAGCGTGGTGACGTCGGCGTCCTGACGGGCCAGCACCCACAGCAGGTGCAGGCGGGTGCGGTCGGAGAGCAGGCCGAACACCTCCGACGCCTCGGCCAGGCGCTCGGGCGTCGGCTCGACGTCGTGCCGCAGGCTGGGCGCAGGCTCGATCGCCCGCCCGCCCCTGCCGCCGTCGCTCACGTCGTCATTGTGTCGCAGCCAGGGTCGCGCAGGGGTCGGCGCGCCGGTCGCCCCGGTCAGGCGTGTCCCCCGTGCGCGTTTGCGTGGGGCCCCACGCAAACGCGCACTCACGCCGCATGTCTGCGGTGGGCGGAGCCTGTTTGCGTGGGGCCCCACGCAAACAGGCGGGAGCGGGAGGGGTGGGGGCGCAGCGCCCCGACGAGGGCGACGGCGGCGAGCCCACCCAGGACGGCGAGGGCCAGCCGTGGCGACGTCTGCACGGCCACGAGCCCGGCGAGCGGGTAGGTGAGCAGGTAGCAGGCGTGCGACCAGGCGAAGTGTCCGGCGAACAGGAGCGTCAGGCGTCGACCCTCGCCCTGCGCGCGCAGCACCTGCCCCGACGGCGTGAGGACGAGCGACGACCCCAGGCCAAGGACGGCCCACGTCGCGACGAGCCCAGCACCCCCGTCGCCCACTGCCGCGGCGACGAGCAGCGCGAGGGCCACGACGCCCCCACCCCAGCACATCGGGGTCCACGGCTCCCCCGTCCAACGCGAGACGAGCACCGCACCGACCACCGAGCCGGCCCCGAACACGGCGAGCACGACACCGACCTCGGACTCGCCCCAGCCGACGTCGGCCACCAGCGTCGCCGTGAGGACGAGGGCCGACGCGTAGGCGCAGGCCGCGACGAGGTCGAGCAGGAGCAGCCGGCGCAGGTCGGCCACCCGCACGAACGTCACGAACCCGCCGCTGCGCTCCTCCCGACCTCCGGCCGGCGTCGCGGCGGCGGGCGGTCGTGCGGCCAGCACCCAGACCAGCGAGCCGACGAAGCCGACGGCGGACAGCAGGAACAGCGAGCGGGCGTCGACCAGCACGAGCGCCAGCGCCGCGACGGCGGGACTCACCACCGCCTCGGCGTCGCAGGCGACCCGCGACAGCGACAGCGCCTGCCGGTAGTCGTCCTCCTCCGGCAGCACCCGCGGCAGGAGGGCCTGGTAGGCAGGCGTGAACCCGGCCGACGCCGCCTGCAGCACCAGGACGAGCACGTAGACCTGCCAGGTGGCGTCCACGAGCGGCAGCGACGCCGCGACCGCGACGCGCACGACGTCGGCCCCGACGAGCACGCGCACCGGCGCCCACCCGGCGGTCAGCCGCGCGATCCAGGGCGACAGCGCGACGTAGGCGACGATCTTGACCGTCATCGCCGTCGCCAGCACCCCGGCCGCCTGCGGTCCCGCGAGGTCGGCGGCGAGCAGGGCGAGCGCGACGGTCAGCACGCCCGTGCCGAGCAGCCCGCTCAGCTGGGCGGCGAAGAGCCGGGCGTAGCGCGGGTGGCGGCGCAGCGTCGTGAGCACAGTTCATTGTGTGCACATCCGCGCACATGTGCAAGCGACAAGCGCCGTGCGTCGTGGACGGGGCGTCGCCGGCTGCGGTCGGTCTCGGCCTGCTGGTGCGCTGCCTCGGCTCGCGCTGGAGGTGGCCTCCGAGAAGGCCTCGACCGGCTGGCTGGGAGCGGCGTCTGGTCGGGTTCTCGGGGTGCGGGCTGGGTGGGCGGTAGGTGACGCGCGTGTCCCTGGGCTCGGAGGTAGGTGACGCGTGGAATGAGAGGCTCTTACCGCGCGTCACCTACCTCCGCCTCCGCAGGAAGCGCGCGCCACCTACCGCCCCCACGCCGCACCCGGCCGCAGCCCGGGGCCCCCCGAGCATCGCGCCATCGGCCCGGTCGAGGCCTCTCGAAGACCACACCCAGCGCGGGCCGAGGCAGCGCACCGGCGGGTCGAGGACCGTCACAGGCGGCGCACCAACAGGCCGGGACGGACCGCGACCGGCGCATCGCCCGACGGGACCACCGCAGGCGACGCACCAGCAGGTCCGGACGGACGAACGTCAGGGGCGGAAGGAGTGGTGCAGCGCCACGATGCCGCCCGAGAGGTTGTGCCACTCCACGCGACCCCAGCCCGCCTCGACCATGCGCAGGGCAAGGCCCTTCTGGTCGGGCCAGGCGCGGATCGACTCCGCCAGGTAGACGTACGACTCCGGGTTCGACGACGTCCGACGCGCGATCGACGGCAGCGCCCGCATCAGGTAGTTCGAGTAGACCGCCGCGAACGGCTCCCACGTGGGCGTGGAGAACTCGCACACGACGATCCGACCGCCCGGTCGGGTCACGCGTCGCAGCTCGCGCAGACCCTGCAGCGGGTCGTGGATGTTGCGCAGGCCGAAGGAGATCGTCACCGCGTCGAAGGAGGCGTCGGCGAACGGCAGGCGCATGCCGTCACCGGCGACGAACGGCAGGTGCGCGAACCGGCGGCGGCCCTCCTGCAGCATGCCGAGGGAGAAGTCGCAGGGCACGACCGTGGCGCCCGCCTCGCGGAACGGTTCGCTGGAGGTCCCGGTGCCGGCGGCGAGGTCGAGGATGCGCTCGCCCGGCTTCGGGGCCACGAGGTCGACGACCTTGCGACGCCACCGGCGGTCCTGACCGAGGGACAGCACGTCGTTCGTCACGTCGTAGCGCTGGGCGACGGTGTCGAACATGCGCGCGACGTCGCGGGGCTCCTTGTCCAGTCCGGCTCGGCTCACCCCGCAAGCGTCCCACGAGTAGGCTCGATCGGGTGACGAGCCCTCCCCCCGTGGCAGCTGCGGCGAGCCCCCTGCCGTCGCCGCTCGTCGCCCGCACCGTCGAGGTCGACGACCCCGGACCGCTGCTCGCGCTGCTGCACCGCGACACCGACGCGGTCGCCTGGGTGCACCACGGCGACGGTCTGGTCGGCTGGGGTCGCGCGGCGTCGCTGTCCGTCGACGGACCCGACCGGTTCGACCGCGCGCACCGCTGGTGGCGCGAGGTCACGCGGCACAGCGTCACGCGCGACGAGGTGCACGTGCCCGGCAGCGGACTTGTGGCATTCGGCAGCTTCGCGTTCGCCGACGACGGCCGCGGCAGCAGCCTCGTCGTGCCCGAGGTGGTCGTGGGCCGCCGCGACGGACGCAGCTGGGTCACGGTCGTCGGCACGTCGATCTCCTCCCCGCCGTCGCTCACGCCCACCGACCCGCCGCAGCACCCGCACGGCGTGGAGCTCGTCGACGGGTCGGTCGACAGCGACGCCTGGCAGGACGTGGTGGCCGAGGCGGTGCGCCGCATCTCCGCCGGCCAGCTCGACAAGGTCGTGCTCGCCCGCGACCTGGTCGCCGAGCTCGACACGCCGCTCGACGTCCGCTCGCCGCTGCGCCGGCTGGCCCGCGACTACCCCGGATGCTGGACATTCCACGTCGACGGCTTCTTCGGGTCCACGCCGGAGATGCTGGTGCGTCTCGAGCGCGGGCTGGTGACGTCGCGCGTCCTGGCCGGCACGATCCGCCGCACGGGCGACGACACCCGCGACCTCGCGCTCGCCGCGTCACTGGCCCGCTCGAGCAAGGACCTCGAGGAGCACGAGTACGCCGTCCGGTCGGTCGCCGAGGCGCTGGCACCGCACTGCTCGAGCACGAACGTGCCCGACGCGCCGTTCGTGCTGCACCTGCCCAACGTGATGCACCTGGCCACCGACGTGACGGCCGTGCTGCGGGGCGACGCGAGCGCGCTGAACCTCGTGGCCGCCCTGCACCCGTCGGCGGCGGTCGGCGGGACGCCCACCGACGCGGCCGTCGCGCTCATCGCGGAGATCGAGGGTCTCGACCGCGGACGCTACGCCGGCCCGGTGGGGTGGATCGGTGCGGAGGGCGACGGCGAGTGGGGCATCGGCCTACGGTCGGCGCAGCTGGAGGACGAGGGCCGCCGCGTGCGCCTGTTCGCGGGCTGCGGCATCGTCGCCGACTCGGTGCCGGCCGACGAGCTGGCCGAGAGCCAGGCCAAGCTCGTCCCCGTGCGCGACGCCCTGGCCTGAACCTCTCCCGTTTCGGACACCTCCGGGGCGCTCTCGCGCCGAGAACGCCCCGGAAGCGTCCACCACTCAGGGCTTGAGCGTCTTCTTGCCGCCGTGCAGCAGCGTGACGATGAGGTTCAGACCCTTCTCGTCCTTCACGGTCCGCTTGAACGACGTGAGGTTCAGCGGCGGTGCGTAGCGCTGCCGGGTGATGGCCTTGGCGTACGTGAACTCCTTCAGGCCGTCGGGACCGTGGATGCGGCCGAAGCCCGACTCCCCGACACCGCCGAACGGCAGGCCGGGCACGCCGGCGAAGGTGATGATGCCGTTGACCGACGTCATGCCCGAGCGGATGCGTCGGGCGATCTCCACGCCATGGCGCTTGGAGAACACGGCGCCGGCGAGCCCGTACTTGCCGGCGTTCGTGAGTCGGACGGCCTCGTCCATGTCGCGCACCGGGTTGATCGCGAGCGTCGGGCCGAAGGTCTCCTCGGTGATCGCCGTCGACGTCTCGGGCACGTGGGTGAGGATCGTCGGCTGCACGAACCGCTCCCCGACCGCGTCGGCACCACCGACGACGGCCGTGGCGCCCCGGTCGAGCGCGTCCTGGACGTGACCGCGGATGACGTCGACCTGCGACGGCATGGTGATCGGCCCGATCTTGGCGCCCGCGTCGGTCCCGGCGCGCAGCCCCTTGGCCTGCTCGGTGATCTCGGCGACGAACGCGTCGAAGACCTTCTCGTGCACGTAGACGCGCTCGGTGCCGATGCACGTCTGGCCCGCGTTGGACATGCCGCCCCACAGCGCGGCCTCGGCGGCCTTGGCGATGTTGGCGTCCTCGTCGACGATGAGCGAGTCCTTGCCGCCCGCCTCGATGACGACGGGGGTGAGCCGCTCGGCGCACGCCGCCATGACCTTCTTGCCGGTGGCCGTAGAGCCGGTGAACGCCAGCTTGTCGACACCGGAGGTGCACAGCGCGGCACCCGTGGCACCCAGGCCCGTGATCGCCTGCAGCACCGGGATGCCGCCGACGACCTCGGCGAACGTCTCGGCGAGCCACACGCCGACACCCGGCGTGTACTCGCTCGGCTTGAACACCACGGTGTTGCCGGCCGCCAGCGCGTAGGCGATCGAACCCATCGGGGTGAAGACCGGGTAGTTCCACGGGCCGATGACGCCCACGACGCCGAGCGGCTTGTACTCCACCGTCGACTTCTGGTTGGCCATGACGAGGCCGGAGGCCACGCGTTGCGGGCCGAGCACCTTCTTGGCGTGCTTGGCGGCCCACGCGACGTGGTCGATGGCGAGCGCGATCTCGAGCTGGGCGTCGGGGATCGGCTTCCCGGTCTCGCGGTGCGACAGCTCCGACAGCTGCGCGATCCGGCGCGTGATGACGCTGCGCCACGTGAGCAGGTGCTCCGCGCGCTCGTCGAACGTGAGGTTGCCCCACCAGGCGGCGGCGTCGCGGGCCCGCTCGACCGCGAGGGCGACGTCCTCCGGACCCGCGACGGGGTGCACACCGACGAGGTCCCCGGTGGCCGGGTCGAGCGACTCGAAGGTCTCGACGCCGTCGGCCGGGACCGAGGCGGAGGTGGGCGGCGGGGACGGGTGGCGGTCGAACGTCGAGGTCATCGGGACTCCTTCAGCAGGTCGGCGGCCTTCTCGCCGACCATGATCGTGGGGGCGTTGGTGTTGCCACGCGGGACCGCGGGCATGACGGACGCGTCGGCCACGCGCAGACCCTCGACGCCGCGCACGCGCAGCTGCGGGTCGACGACGCTCTCGTCGCCGGTGCCCATCGCACAGGTGGCCACGGGGTGGTAGAGCGTCTGGCAGAGCCGGTTGATCGAGGCGTACACCTGCTCGTCGGTCGGGTCGAGCGACGCGGGCTCCCACGGCGCCTTCACGTACCGGGCCAGGGGACCGTCCTTGAGGATCTCGCAGGCGCGGCGGATGCCGGCGGCGAGCGCCTCGAGGTCGGCGCGGTCGTCGAGGTAGCCGGCCTCGATCTCCGGCTTCCAGCTCGGGTCGGCCGACCGCAGCCGCACGTGGCCGCGGCTCTGCACGCGCACCAGGGTCGCGGCGAGGGTGAGGGCCGGCTGCGTGGGCTCGTGCAGTCCGTTGTCCCAGAAGCCGGTGGGCGCGAAGTGGAACTGCAGGTCGGGCAGGTCGAGGTCGTCGCGCGAGGTGAAGAACGCGCCGGCCTCGGCGACGTTCGACGTGAGCGGACCCCGACCCAGCTTCTGGGCCTTCAGCAGCTGCGGCAGGTTGAGCGACGCGGCGATGTCGGTCGTGCCCTGGGTGTGCGCGAGGACGCCGGAGACCGGGTGGTCCTGCAGGTTCTGCCCGACGCCGGGCAGGTCGACCTGCACGTCGATGCCGTGGTCCTTCAGGTGGGCGGTGGGGCCGATGCCCGACACCATGAGGAGCTGGGGGCTGTTGATGGCGCCGCCCGCGAGGACGACCTCGGCGTTCACGCGCACCGTCTCGGTGAACGCGCCCCGCCGGTAGGTGACGCCGACGGCGCGCTTGGCGCCCTTCGCGCCCTCGAGGTCGATCGACGTCACGAACGCCTCGGTGCGCAGCACCAGGTTCGGGCGCGACAGGGCCGGACGGATGTACGCGTCGGCGACCGACCAGCGTCGACCCTTGCGGCAGGTGACCTGGTAGAGCCCGGCCCCCTCCTGCTCCGCGCCGTTGAAGTCGTCGGTGCGCTTCATGCCGTTCGCGACGGCCGACTCGACGAACGCGTGGCTCAGCTCGTGGTCGTGGCGGCGGTCCTCGACGTGCAGGGGGCCGTCGTTGCCGTGGAAGGAGTTGCGCAGGCGCTGGTTGCCCTCCGACCGCACGAAGTAGGGCAGCACGTCGTCGTAGCCCCAGCCGTCCGCGCCGTAGGCGTCGCGCCACTCGTCGTAGTCGGCGTGGTTGCCGCGGATGTAGATCATCGCGTTCATCGAGGTGCAGCCGCCGAGCGCCTTCATGCGCGGCCAGTCGGCGCGACGGTTGCCGAGGTGCTTCTGCGGCGTGGTCTGGTAGCCCCAGTCCCACGACGTCTTGAACAGCGTCGAGAACCCGGCCGGCAGGTGGATCATGTCGTCGTCGTCCATCGGCCCGGCCTCGAGGAGCAGGACGCGGACGTCGGGGTCCTCCGTGAGTCGCGCGGCGACCACGCCGCCGCCGCTGCCCGACCCGATCACCACGTAGTCGAAGGTCTCGATCCCCATGCCCGTCCTCTCGTCGGCGCGCACGTGACGCACACCACTCACCGTACCGCCGGCATGGTTGCTGCCACCAGGACTGTCACGGTTTCTCGACTGCTGGACGGGATCAATCGACGCAACGCCGTCGGCGCTCAGTCGTCGGCGAGCGCAGCCGCCGTCGCGGAGCGCAGAGCGGCGTCGAGGGCGCGCCGGTCGTCACGTCGCAGGACCACCTCGACCACCTCCAGCCCACCGGTCGGCAAGGCGAGCGCGGCCGCCAGCCCGGCGGGCTCCACGCGTCGGTGCGCCACGCGGTAGCCGGCGCAGAGGGCCCCCAGGTCGGCGCCGGTGGGTGTGGCGAACACGCGCTCGAACGCGTCGGCGTGCTCGGGCCCGCCCTGCTCGAGCGTGGAGAAGATGGCACCGCCGTCGTCGTTGACCACGACGACCGTGAGGTCGGGCCGCGGCTCGTCGGGCCCGATCAACATGCCGTTGCTGCCGTGCAGGAAGGTCAGGTCGCCCATCAGCGCCAGGGCCCGGCTGGAGTCGCGGGCAAGGGCCGCGCCGACCGCCGTCGACACGGTGCCGTCGATGCCGGCGAGGCCGCGGTTGGCCACGACGTAGCGACGCTCGCCCACCGTCCAGGGCCGCGCGACGACGTCGAGGTCGCGGATCGGCTGAGACGCGCCCACGACGAGCAGGCCGTCGGGCGGGAGCGCCTCGGCGACGGTGCGCGCGACGGCCAGGCCGCTGTCGGGGTGG